>JBLHWG010000089.1:0-15796 GCA_047629055.1 Halioglobus sp. | reverse complement strand
ACGACTCTATCAATCCCAAACCTTAATTAAAGAGACTGTAACAATGGAACAAATTGCCGAGTTGAGCTATGCGCTCGATACATTTTATTTTCTTATGTCCGGTGCATTGGTCATGTGGATGGCCTGTGGATTTTCCATGCTCGAAGCTGGCATGGTTCGAGGCAAAAACACTGCAGAAATTCTGACTAAAAACATTGCTCTGTACGCACTTGCCAGCATCATGTTCATGCTGGTGGGCTACAACCTCATGTACCCAGCTGAAACCATTAACCAATACATTCCTGGTTTGAGCTTCTTACTTGGTGCAGAAAATTCAACCGAAGTCTTCCAAGCGGGTGGCGATGACGCACCTTACTACTCTTCACGCTCAGATTTTTTCTTTCAGGTGGTATTCGTTGCAGCTGGCATGTCCATTGTGTCAGGCGCCGTAGCTGAACGGATGAAATTGTGGTCCTTCCTGTTGTTCGCAGCGGTGTTTACATCGGTTATTTACCCAGTCCAAGGTTTTTGGAAGTGGGGTGGCGGCTGGTTGAATGATGCAAACTTCCAGGATTTCGCAGGTTCTGGTGTGGTTCACATGGCAGGTGCCAGCGCTGCATTAGCAGGTGTGTTACTACTTGGAGCTAGAAAAGGAAAATACGGCCCTAACGGCGAAGTCAATCCTATCCCTGGCGCCAACATGCCATTAGCCACTTTGGGTACTTTCATTCTATGGATGGGTTGGTTCGGGTTCAACGGTGGATCTCAATTGGCGATCTCGAACTTCGAGAATGCAAATGCCGTATCCGCAATTTTTGTAAACACTAATATGGCTGCCGCCGGCGGCGTTATCGCAGCACTCGTAACGGTGCGAATTCTGTGGGGAAAAGCAGACCTTACGATGGCATTGAACGGCGCATTAGCTGGCTTGGTAGCCATCACAGCAGAACCACTGACTCCCGGCCCATTAGCAGCGACGCTCATCGGTGCTGCTGGCGGAATACTCGTCGTGTTCTCGATCATCACTTTGGATCGGCTTAAGATCGACGACCCTGTAGGCGCAATATCAGTACACGGCGTCGCTGGAATGTTAGGACTGATGGTAGTACCGCTAACCAACGACGGTGCAACCTTCGGGGCCCAAGCTCTGGGACTTGGTGCAATCTTCATCTGGACATTTGGTGCAAGTCTGGTGGTCTGGTCCATCGTTAAAGTAATTATGGGACTTAGAGTTACCGAACAAGAAGAATATGAGGGCGTTGATATTTCGGAATGTGGTATCGAGGCATACCCAGAATTTTCATCGGGTAAATAAGCTAACGCATCCAAGGCTCTGGATTTACAGAGCCTTGGAATTATGTCAATTGTTTCTGTTCTGCCCTATTTCTACAACGCCTAACACTCGATTAGTTCACAGATAGATTAGCGTTTTACGCTCGAAGGCTCAAGAACCTCCATAAGCCGGGCGATTCAATCAACATGATAATTTTCGCATTTTTAGGATTATTAATCATAGCGGGTGAAATTCGCTTTCAACTATGCCAGATGAGGTTGCGCTGCCTTCTCCGATCGTAGGAACACGAGCTGTCCCGCTGAGGATTCATCACGATCTAAACGGTAACCCAAACCGTCGAAGGCTTCGACTGCCGAAACATCCTCGGCTCGACTCAGAATCAGGTGTCGAGCCATAGCTCCTCGTGCTTTTTTTGCAAAGAAGCTGATTATCTTATAGTTACCGTTTTTCTCATCCTTAAAAACAGGAGTGATCAATGGAGCAGCTAACTGCTTTGGCTTGACAGATTTAAAGTACTCGTTCGATGCAAGGTTGACCACTACTGGTTGTGTCATCACATCCAACTCATCATTGAGAGACCGGGTAATACGTTCGCCCCAGAATTCATAAAGATTTTTACCGCGTCGCGTCTTTAGTGCCGTTCCCATTTCCAGTCTGTAGGCCTGAATCAGATCAAGCGGCTTCAAAACACCATACAAGCCAGACAGTATGCGAAGGTGTTTTTGGGCGAATTCCAAATCTGGACTTTTTAATGAATCGGCATCCAATCCGACATATACATCACCTCGAAACGCCTGAATCGCAGGGCGTGCGTTGTCCACATCGAAAGGCGGTTGCCAAGCCTGAAATCTCTCAACATTGAGTTCAGCCAAGGTTTTGCTAATCTTCATCAGATCACCCAGCTTGCCTTTTCGATATTGTCGCAACGATGTCACCAGCTTTCCCGACTCTTCCATGAAACCAGGCTGAGACGGCTCTGCTACTCGGGCAGGCGACTCCATATCCAACGTTTTTGCAGGCGATAACAAGATCAACATAATATCGTTTCAGATTCTCTTTTACGGTTATTGAATTTAGAGGTACGAATTAGCCAACAATCTGGAGCATACCCATCAACCCATTGGCAGCACCACGAAGAACGCTGAAGATGGGCAGACCAAGGTAACTGAGCAAAACCAGCCCCAATATGGCAAATCCGCCATATTGCTGATTCAACTCACGGTATTTACGCGAGAGCGCCTTGGGCAAAAAATACGGCAGGATGTAATGACCATCCAAGGGGCCCAGCGGAATCAAATTAAACAACATGAGCAGCAAATTTATGTACGTGAACCAATAAACGAATACTTGGACGCTTTCATACAAGACAAATGAGACGCCATTAACCGCTGCCAAAGTAAACAAATTGATCGCCAAAAAAGCTAATAGTAAATTTGCCAGCGGCCCTGCTAATGCAACCACGGCAGTAGCCCAGAAAGAATTGAAATTCCTCGGATCAGTAGGAACAGGCTTAGCCCATCCAAATCCAACGAGGATTATCATAATCAACCCTGTAGGGTCGATATGCGCAATAGGATTTAAGGTCAGGCGCCCCTGCCGCTCTGCAGTATCGTCGCCGTATAGCTTAGCCGACCATGCATGACCGAATTCATGAAACGACAAGGAAATGACTATCGTTATTAGTAGAATGAAAAAAAGCAGATATTGTCCGTCAGTTAGCAATCTAATCATGGGTCATTTCAAGGGATTCATTGTCGGCAGGCAATACGGCGTTTTTCTTGCCCGTCCTAGGATCTTACACAGCACTATCGAATTTATGGGGTATTCGTGCATTCCTGTGCCGATGAGGCCACTATTTACTCAGCATAGCTATATTGGATTGGCACCTTGGCGCCTAGAGCGTTAAACTGCACCCCACTAACCCGTACTTTTTTACTTGTAATTCTTACAATCGCAGTGACTGCAAATTAATTCGTGATGCATGAACAACAAACAATATCGATAGGAGTCACCCGCTGTTTTCGTGGCGTATTGGCATTCCTACTATTCCTTGCACTGCTGGCAAGCAACGTCGCATTTGCAGATTCTTACTCGAGTTTGCCTGATACGGATAAGGCATACATAAAGCGTGTTTGTGCGCCCATCCAATATCAGCAGGACGCAACCACCTACCGCAACTGTGTTGAGCAGCATGCTGGAGTCATCCTAACGTCAAATAGAACTCCAGTCGCGTCGTTAGATTTCGACGAACAGCTCAGCGTTCAACAGGCCTGCCAAAAACGCGGAGCGGTCGGTTCGACCAATTATCGCCAATGTGTTGTCATTGAAGCTCGCTCACTTGAAGGCATTCTGACTGCCGATATTTCCTCACTCAGCGCTGAACAGATCTATGCGGTTCGGCAAGATTGCGCCGAGACCAAAGGCGGAGTAAAGGCTTACCGACAGTGCGTAAACGTAGCAGTAACAAAACTAAAGACACCAGTCATTCCGAACCTTGAACTACCCGCTATCCCAGTAGTTGAGCAAAATAATACAGAAATATCCAACGATCCCATCACTATCGAACTCACTACCAACGAACCAGCCGCTACCGAGTTCACTAGCAACGAACCAGTCACAACCGAACTGACTGCCAACGAACCCGCCACAAACGAACTAATTTCTGACTCAGACACCAGAATAGCTGTGGAAACAGCTAGCGTTAAACTGCATCATGTAGCAGGAAAAACCACTCCAACCCCTGTGACACCCGTTGCGTTTCGAATTGACACGCCTACGCCTTTAGTGGGCGCGGCAGAATCTGCGGACACAAATTCCCAAAATGCAAACCCTGATGGCCAGGAGCCTACCGATGCGAATGATCAAGATCCAGCCAACTCCAATAAACCGCCATTGGAAGTCGCGAAAGATTTTGCGCAGAAACTCTGGGATCAACTTCTGGCTAGCCTGGAGGATGTCACGGGAATTAACCGAATCATACTGTTGGCCGCACTCGCACTGCCCTTCTTTTTAATAGGCTTTTGGCTACTCATGCGTCGTCGTTCAGACGAGTCGGAGTCTTACGAGCAGCCTCAGGCAAGAGCTACGGCAAATCAGGCAAGTTCCAGAGTCACTCATTCAATGGACGACACTGGTGAGCTGAGCACGCAGCAGCTTCATTTTGCGGATCAAGTTGACGAGCTATTCACAACAGATGAGCATGATCCTATTTTTGCTGATGACCATGCTTCTGGGTTTGTAGAGGAAAGTTGGCCTACCCGCAAGGTGGAAACAGCTGAGGAGACGGGCAATCAAACTCCCTCCAAAAGTCTGAGTGCACTATTAGTGAATCATGAAAAAGGTGACCAACTTGGGTTGGTTATTGAATTTATGATTTATTGGATGGCATTTACAGATGAACGTTACGAACCAGAATTCAAAATAAAAATATTTGCCGAGAAAGAGCCTGATGATCATGATCTGATCAAACGTTGCGTTCTAAATCATGATTTTGGCGCTTTTGCTGATGCAACGTCGTGGCTGCAAAAAAATGCAGCTATGGAAGAGCGCACGCAGGTATTGAAATTACTTATGGCTCTCCTAGTTTACGAAGAAGCCGTCACTCCCGTTCAAAACACCATGTTGCGGTTCCTCTGCAATGCATTTGGTCTGACACACAACCAACTCGATGAAATGTTCCAAACAGCGTTTGGACATGCCCTCCCACCAATGCCGCGACCAGACAAGCCAACTTGGTGGAACAAACAATCCTCAGACAAACTCAAACGCTGGGACGCACGCTCCGTCGCCAAACAGTCCCAGGCGATTCAAGCGCGCGTAAAACTCGGCCTGCCACTCAGCGGGGAATTGGATCCAAAACAAATCATTGAGCGACATGAGCGTGCTATTTCACGATGCCAGGTGGAAAATTTTGACCTGTTAACCCAACGGGAACAGCTGCTTGCTGAGAGTCAACAAACAAAATACAACAGCGCCACCGAAGTACTAATGGAGATTTCGGGATGAGGAATTACTTACGCCGACTCGATCTACCTCGTAGAGCATCTCTTTCTAAAATTCAGATAGCGGTTCAATCGTCGATGGAAGACACCACCGATTTTCAGTCTCTAGTCGATGCAGAAAACGTGCTCAGCGATAAAGTCATTCGAACCTACTACGAAAGAACCCACACACAGTACGAGGCCATATCTGCCGCTATAAATTGCCTGGATTCTTCTGTTGCCGTGGATTCACAGCAGTGGCGCGACAGAATCGTGGAATTCGAGCCGATTGAAGAGCAATGAAACTTAACCTGACGCAAAATTCAGCATAATCAGTTGGTTAAGGGTATTGGAGTATGGGATCTGCACATTTCTTCCATAGCCTCTATTGTTCTTCGCGAACCCAGCAACGAAAAATCTATATTCCCACCCACCTCTATTGGCGAATCTTCAGGGGTCGTCGTGCTTAATCGAGGCACGCCTGTGTCTACAGACCACATGAAGGTGGCCCAGGAAGCTAAATCGAGGTTAGAGCGTAATTTTTCCTGGTTCGACACAGAAAAGCTTGATGAGAACAGAGCAACCGGCCCGTCTATATCCAGAATAGAGGGGTAATCCATCGTCTGACTATCCACAACCACGGTTAACTCTACATCAGCAGCTCTGGACACAATCGTCGAATCTTTAACAGCGATGCTGGATACAGGCACGCAAGTGAATCTGGGGATCATGGACACTGAAAACACAGCACCTTCCATATTTACAGAGGTGGTTTGCGCACTATATTCGCTTAGCACAGAACCATCGCGGGTAACTGATTGAGTGACATAACCCGTCCAATCTTGATGGACCGCCAACAGAATTTCTGATGAAGTAGTCTGTGCGAACAGCTCCCCAACAGCTACTATCGAAATACAGGCGCTAAGTACAGCGCAACAACGAGAGTGCATACCAACCTCTAACGACGCAAATCCAATGCATTCTAGCCCCTAACAGGCTCTAATCAACAAAGATTTTAAAAGCCCCCCTCCTGAAAACTCGCATTGATGCAAGTTGCACGGATGGCGTGCAATCAACAACCGAAAACCAACGCACACTGTTTCTTGTCGAAAAGTAAACTCCGATTTTGATACTAAGGGCACTTTATTTGCAAAGTACGTCACATTATCCCTCGTGCGCAAAACAAGTCGATGGCCCTATTCATCTTTAAGTACGCCCTGCCAGCATTGCTTGGCTACACACTTTTTGTTGGAATTGCTGGGAGATTCAACCCCGGGCGCCAACCAACCCATCTCGAAGAGAGACCCTCCTGGATACTGGGACTGTGGACGGGAATGAGTGTTTTTCTGGTGCTCTCCATCGGTTTACACATGGCGTATGGTATGACGTTAGGGGCCGCTCGATCCTTAGCCACGCCAATCGGCATTAGCACTGCGCTGGTACTCATCTTCGGTTTTATCGGATATTCTGGCTACCGAAAAAGTGTTGCTGCAGAACTAGAGTCAAATGACATTCATGTTGGCAATAGCCACGAACTACACATTAACAGGTCTGAAAAAGTTCACCAATTGGACCTGATCATCGAAAACAGGGCACCTACACTAGCGTTACTTTCAGATGTAAACGCCACAACATCGATGCAAAAAGAACTTGAGAAAGAGAAAGTGCTGCGCAAGGAAACTGAACGTCATCTGCGTATAACTCGAAAAGCACTGTCAACAATGCACGAGATGAACCTGGTTGACACCGACGAGCACAGAGCACTAAATGCTCTTGGATTAAGCGTTGCCAATCTCAAACGAGAACTGGTTAAAGCCAAACACGAGATCCGGCTGCACGTTTCCGCCCGTGCAAAAGCTTTGAGTACGGCCAACAAATCAGTAGCCTTCGCACGACAAAGTATCGAATTGCGCGCACGTTTGGAAACAGAACTAGAAACAGCACACTCAGCACTGTCTAACAGACAAGCTACTATTGCAAGCTTGATAAGCAGGCTGGAGCGTGAAAGGCGTCTAACGGATGATGAGCTAGCGGCGTTGGCAAAGCACTTCACAATCAATGAGCCTAAGATCAAATCGGATATTTCCGACCAGGCAAACACCAGTTTCGAGAGAACAGAAGACGCTCGATTCACTAACGGCAGTTGATAAAACTGCGACCGTATAAGCTTTTTCCACTATCGGGTGGTGTGGATACACCAACCGATAGCTATCTCATGAATGAGCTGGATATTGCCCCAATTTTTGAAGTTCTCTCGCACCTGTACGACGTATCAGGTTGTGGCCTTAATACTTGCGTAACTTAAGGTCTTCCATGAGTTCGAAGCTTTCTCTAGCCCGACGCTGCATTCCTAACATCAGAAATACCGCTAAGAAATAAACCCCAAGAAACGCTAACAAGATGTGAACACCTTGCATCAATAGCACCGTCACTATACCCGCAATAAAAATCGTGCAGCATGCGATGATTGCCACGATTTGATATGGTTTCATCGTCTCTCTCTTGTCTTACAACATCTTCGAATATACCCCTCATTATTCGGCATGGCAAGCTCCAAAAGCCCTTATAAATACGGATTTTTCCAAGCCATTGCCGTCATAAATGCGTGCTACATGGCATTATTGAAACCCTGCTAAGCCACTACACACTGAATACGCATGTCTTCAAAACCTGTTATCTGGATTACTCGCCACCTCTCTAAAAACACGCTAGAACGCGCCAGACGGGATTATGAGGTCGTTATCGACGAAAGCGACAATCCAGCCTCAGCTGAAACAATCACTAAATACAGTCAAATAGTTGACGCCATTATTCCGTGTCATTCTGAAAATTTTTCAAGTGAAGTTGTCGAGAAACTTGACGGCCGGCTAAAGATAATCGCCAATCATTCTGTCGGCGTTGACCATTGCGACTTGGCGGCCTTACAGCAACGCGGAATTGTCGTGACCAATACACCAGACGTGCTGTCTGATGCAACAGCAGAAATTGCATTCCTTTTATTGCTGGGAGCGGCCAGAAACGCAATCGAAGGAGACACTCTTGTAAGGAGTGGTGAGTGGAGAACGTGGAGTCCGTCTTTTATGGTCGGTCAGCAGGTGACTGGGAAACGTCTGGGAATTATCGGCATGGGAAAAGTAGGCCAAGTCATGGCTAAGAGAGCTCGAGGCTTTGATATGCAAGTGCATTACCACAACCGCAGCCGCTTGGCAGAAGATAAAGAAATGGGCGCGCAATTCCACGATAGCTTGGACAGCCTGCTACCGCATTGCGACTTTTTGTCACTGCATTGCCCTGCTACCGATGAAACACGCGGACTCATTGACGCCAACGTGCTCGCAAAATTACCGCGCGGAGCCGTACTCATTAATACCGCGCGTGGAGCACTGATCGACGAAGACGCATTGCACCAGGCGATAGACTCAGGTCAGTTGGCAGCAGCAGGTCTGGATTGTTTCGTCACCGAACCTGGCGGTAACGCACTGTTTTCAAAGTATCAGAACGTTTTCACTCTTCCCCACATCGGTAGTGCCACCTTTGATACTCGTGATGCCATGGGCTTTAGGGCGCTAGATAATCTAGACACCTTCTTTTCCGGAAAAGAACCGCGCGATCGACTCGTTTAATCACAAAGTGTATTAAGTTGGGTAATGCAAGTCCAAATACGCCTGGTATACAAAATGCCACTTGTCTACTGGCCCAGTTGTGACGTAGGATGTCAACCGTCATTCCAAAAAACCACAAACGAGGCCACAACGTGAAAGAAACCACCAATCGTCGTAAATTTCTAAAAGGCTCTGCCCTGGCAGCCACTGCTACAGCCGCTGGCGCCATTACAGCTCCTGGTATCGCTCGCGCCGCGCCCGTTACCTTGAAGATGCAGGCAGCCTGGGGCGGCGGTATTTTCTTGGAGAATGCAAAATCCTACGTCGATCGCGTAAATGCGATGGCTGGTGACGCACTCAAAATCGACCTACTACCAGTTGATTCGGTTGTAAAGACCAGCCAAATGCAAGACGCTGTTCACCGCGGCGTCTTGGACGCAGCTCACTATGTACCGGCATACTGGTACTCAAAATCTACAGTTGCTTCACTGTTTGGCACAGGCCCATGCTACGGCTGGTCAAGCCAGGAAGTACTCGGATGGGTCTATTATGGCGGTGGGCAGGAATTATTTGATGAACTCATGGGGTCACTTGGCCTGAATCTCGTCAGCTTCTTCAACAGCCCGATGCCTGCTCAACCTTTGGGTTGGTTTAAAGAAGAAATCAAAGATGCCAGCCAGATGAAAGGCTTGAAATACCGCACGGTAGGACTGGCGGCAGATGTACTGCTAGAAATGGGTATGTCGGTGGTTCAGCTGCCTGGTGGAGAAATTCAACCGGCCATGAAATCAGGTTTGATTGACGCAGCAGAATTCAACAACCCGACATCAGATCGTGACTTTGGCATGCAGGATGTGTCCAAGCACTACCACCTGGCCAGTTTCCATCAGTCGCAGGAATTCTTTGAAGTCACTTTCAACAAAAAGAAATACGACAGGCTGCCAGCAGAACTGCAGGCAATTTTGAAATATGCATCTGAAGCTGAAAACTCCAACTTCTACTGGCACAACACAAAGCGGTACTCAGAAGACCTAAACATCTTACGCGATGAGCAAGGCGTAAATGTCCACCGCACACCTGATTCTGTTATGGCTGAGCAACTCAAAGCGTGGGATATCGTTATTGAGCGTATGTCAGGTGGCGATGCGTTCTTCGCAAAAGTTATTGAGTCGCAAAGAGCTTATGCAGAGGAAGTTATGGGCTATCTGAACCTTAACCAGCCTGACTACAAGCTGGCCTACAAGCATTACTTCGGTTAAGTTATAGGCAAATACTGGTATGCATGGTTAGCCTCTTCTAGAAGCTAATCGATTTATCTTTATATACCAGTTTTGGTGTTACCGGCGGGGGTCGCTTTGCGGCTCCCGTCTTGGTTTTTAAAATCACGTCTACTAATACAAATATGCGGCACAAGGTACACAGGTGAACTCATGAACAAGACTATTATTCATGCGATAGAAGGATTAAGTATATGGGTAGGCCGAGCCTTTGGCTGGTGCATACTAATCCTTACCCTCTCCGTTACCTATGAAGTGTTTGTGCGTTATGTATTGAATAGCCCCACAGTCTGGGCATTCGACATGATGGTTCAAATGTACGGAGCACTGTTTCTAATGGCAGGCCCATACGCACTTTCTCAAGATGGCCACGTCCGAGCAGATGTCGTGTATCGGCTATTTCCCATTCGAGTACAGGCCTCGATCGACTTTTTCTTGTATCTGATATTTTTCTTCCCTGGCATGATCGCCTTATTCTGGTATGGCGCCGAGATAGCTTCCGACTCATGGCGCTATCAGGAAGTCAGCTGGAACAGCCCAGCTCGCATACAAGTGTATTTCTTCAAAACATTGGTTCCAGTGGCTGGTGGTCTATTGATACTCCAAGGTATTGCAGAGCTAATGCGATGCTGGATAGCCATTCGCACAGGTGTATGGACTGAGCGTTTGCCCGATGTGCACGAAACAGATCAAGTACTGATGGTTGAAACCCCTGATTATTCGCAACACCAAGGTTCTGATTCTGCCGCTCAGAAGAACATGTAGCGAGGCTAGTTCCCATGTTTAAAACGCACCATCCTCTTTTTGCAACTTTAATTGAACAGCAGTCATGACGAATCCTGAAGTCGCCATTTTTATGCTTTCCTTGTTCATCGTCCTGGTGCTGCTCGGGTTTCCAATTGCATTCACCTTACTGGCCATGGGCGTCGCTTTTGGTTACTACGCTTATTACACCGAAGGGTATATCGAGGTTTTTGCTGATATTTTTGACAATCAGATTTTTTATCTGCTAAATCAAAACACCTACTCAGTCATGGAAAACGACACGCTCGTTGCCATCCCCTTGTTCTTGTTTATGGGTTATGTCGTTGAACGTGCAAATATCGTAAACCGGCTGTTTTCCTCACTCAATATGGCCGCCCGAAACTTGCCGGGATCCATGGCCATCGCAGCGCTTATTACGTGCGCTGTATTCTCAACCGCCAGTGGCATCGTTGGCGCAGTGGTGACCTTGATGGGCCTACTAGCCTACCCAGCCATGGCTGAGGCTAATTATCGACAGGATTTCGCCGCTGGTGTTATTTGTGCAGGTGGCACACTTGGCATACTAATTCCACCCTCAATCATGCTGATTGTATACGCAGCAATTGCAGAATTGTCACCCTTGAGACTTTACGCCGCAGCTGTTATTCCAGGCATGATGCTGGCGGGATTTTACATGGTTTATGTGGTTGTCCGGGTTTGGATCAATCCAGCTATCGCACCTAAACCCGATATGAAAGATGCACCGTCGACTGGGCGCATTTGGTGGAATTTGGTCACCTCATTCGTGCCTTTGACACTGCTCATCATGCTAGTTCTCGGCTCCATTCTGGGCGGACTAGCAACACCTGCTGAGGCTGCGGCTATGGGTGCAATGGGCGGGCTAGTACTCGCGGTACTGTATCGATCACTGTCATGGGTCAAGGTTAAAGAATCTGTGTTTCTAACCGCGAAAGCTACTGCCATGGTGTGCTGGCTATTTGTGGGTTCCTGGACCTTTGCTTCCGTGTTCTCATACTTGGGTGGTCACGACATCATCGAACATTGGGTACTCGCGATGGAACTCAAACCATGGCAATTCCTGGTACTGGCTCAACTCATCATTTTCGTATTGGGCTGGCCACTGGAATGGTCGGAAATTCTGATTATTTTTGTTCCCATATTCCTGCCAATGCTCGATACATTTGGTGTTAACCCTTACTTCTTCGCCATGCTAGTAGCATTGAACTTGCAAACCTCATTCTTAACCCCGCCCATGGCGATGAGTGCCTATTATCTAAAAGGGGTGTTGAAAGACCAGATAGAACTAATGATGATCTTCAAAGGGATCATGCCGTACCTGGGCATCGTCATTTTTACAATGGTACTGATGTATGCATTCCCAGGCATTGCTTTGTGGCTACCTGATGTCCTCTTTGGGGTATATATTCCATAATCATGGGTACTTCTTCAATTACTGCTCCAACGAGTGATGTGACTACACTCGTTGAGCATTTAGCTAGTGGTTCAATTACATCAACAAAACTCACTCAAGGGTTTCTCGATCGTATTGATCACACCGATGAATATCTGCGAGCTTGGCAGACTGTCGATTCAGCAAACGCATTGCAGCAAGCGCACAATGCCGACGAGCGTAGAAGCCACAGCAAGGCTCTAGGGTCGTTGCACGGCATACCGATCGGTGTAAAAGACATCATCGATACAGCGCACCTGCCAACGCAAAGAGGTTCAGCGATATACAAGGACCGCACGCCTTCGGCTCACGCCGCCGTGGTCGAGAAATTATATGAGGCTGGCGCCATCATATTGGGCAAAACTGTAACGACTGAGTTTGCCTGGATGCATCCAAGCGTGACTCGAAATGCAGTTAATGGTGACTATAGTCCGGGTGGCTCCAGCAGCGGCTCTGCCGCTGCGGTGGCCGCGGGCCAGGTACCGCTGGCGCTCGGAACTCAAACTGGCGGATCGGTCATTCGTCCAGCCTCATACAACGGCGTGTTCGGTTATAAACCGTCCCGGGGCTTGATATCTCGACGAGGCGTACTTCAAACGTCTCCAACTCTTGATCAACTGGGTGTCTTCGGGAATCACGTTTCAGACTTGTGCATTTTGGTTGATGCACTCGCTGGGTTCGATGCACAAGATTCCATAACCTATTTAGGCCCAAAACCAAAACTGCATGCAGGTTTTTTGTCAGAGGCCCCGGTTGCTCCTGCATTCGCCTGGATTGACATGCCTTACTCCGATCGGTATTCCGAGTCCTTAAAAAATGGCATCGACGAACTTTGCAATGTAATCTCCACTGAAACATCAGCCACTCTTGACCGAATCCCTGCGCCAAAGTCTTTCTCAGCACTGCCAGCTTGTCATCAAATCATTTACGATGTAGAAATCCTTCAGAGCTTGGATACGGAATGGAATCAGCACAGGAAACTGCTAAGCGACACTGCTAAAGATGGCCTGCAACGGGCTACAACAAGAACTGATGACGAGTACCAAGAAGCTCTGGGCATTCTTGAAGCCTCGGAGAAATGGTTTGATACTTTCTTTCATGACTACGACGGCATACTCACACCCTCTGCACCGGATATTGCGCCACTTTACGCAAACGGCACCGGTGATTCTATTTGCTGCGTTATTTGGACACTGTGCGGACTACCCTGCTTGAGCATGCCACTACTGACCGGAAATAATGACATGCCACTTGGCATTCAATTGGTTGGAGCTTACGACAGAGATGACCGCTTGATGCGAACAGCGCGGTGGCTTCTCGATGCGCTTAACAACCCGATAGGTGAAAAATAATGAATTCACGAATTGTTAATATTGTCACAGGATTCATCGGTGCAGCGCTTGTTGCGGTGTTCGTGGTTGGGCTTGCGCACAGTATCGCCATCGGCTTTGCAGGCTTCTACGGAGCGCTACCGTTTCTTGTTATCGTGGCCTTGGTATTAAGCTTGGTGATTTACGATTTTTATGATCAATGCATCCGAGATCATCGAAAATAAAATAGCTGAAGATGGCGTCTATTCAATCGAATAGACGCTATGAAATAATTTTAGTGAGTCAGCAAGTTCAGCACACCAATATTGAGATATCGCTTTTCCTTACCAACTCGCATTTCCGCAAGCACTCCCTGCGAGACCAAACGTTGCATCCAGGCCGTGGCTGTTTGCCGTCGACTTAAGCCCGCTTCGCTTAACTCTGCCAAACCAAAACTTGGACGATTGCACACATCTATAAGCGCCATCGAAGGCTCCTTCGGCAAGTTGTTTTTCATGGATTCAGCTAGAGCTTGCTTCAAATGCTCCCACTGCATGAGCTGTTCTGTTGCATCGATAGAAGTTTCGGTAACAGCCGTCATGAAAAATTGGATCCATGCAGCATGATTGCCATACGCCGCAGCCTGATACATAAATTCCCAATGCCGTTCTGAGCGACGACTGAAATACAAGGAAACGGGTAACGCGGGTGCGGGAAGTAGGTCTTCCTCACACATCAACAAAGATGAAAGTAGCTGACCATTGGCTATGTTTTCATAGGTAAACGGCTGTAGCGCTTTCCACTGCCCATTTGCTGCTGCAACCATGATCAATGGATCAAGGTCTCCAGAGCTCTTTTGAACGAACCCTTGCCAATTATCAAGCAGTGTTTGAATACGTTCTGAGCTTGATGGTGGAATCCATTTTGAAAACGATGAGCATCCATTCGCTAAGAATTCTTGGCTCACATCACCGCGACGAACAGATACGGGAGCACCTCGCATAGTCGACGCTAGCTCCAACGCCAGAGAGCAACCCACAGGCTCCGTAACTAGACGCCTGTGGGCTGCAACTCGAGACGAAATATGACGAGACAGCTCAAGTCTTTGTCCAGAATCTGATCCCTGTAAAGCAGCCCTGAGCTCAACAACCGAACCGCTTAATTGTAGGGCACCTACCGACTCTATAAGACAGAATGCATCGAGAGCAACGTCTGCCATTGATGATTGTTTCAATGCCTGGGCAAAACCAGCGAGTGCTGCCCTGGCGGGAATCGCTGCTTTTAAAGCTGCGATTGTTTCAAGTCGCTGAGGTTCAGGCAGTAACGGCAGGTTGGATCGGTGCTTGAGCACTACCGTTTTAGTTCTTTCAGACAAGTTGCCTGTATGCATAAGTGGAGTGAGCCGGTGTTGTACAACGCGCCACCTATTTTACAAGCATATACCTCTGAAAAGTTCAGCATTTTATATCAAGAATCAACACGTAATCCAGGTACGCAAATTTTGACACAACCGTACAGATAATTCGCCAAGGGCTCGTTACCAAAAAAATTGTATACCGCCAACACATCGTCACATTTTTCACCCCAGTATCGGACATCAATAGTCGCAGGATAATCAATTCTTTCTGCGACAAAGCCGTCTGCCGTCTGGTACAGACAAAACTGCCGCCTTACGCTGTCATCATGATTTAGCGCCTGAACCTTGGCTAAGCGAGTGCCTTGAAAAGTAATTTCTGAGCGCTTATCAAGTTTTACAACCGTGGTTTGCATTATGTGTTTTATCTCGGTTGTAGTGCTAGAAAATAAATAGATAGATAGAACAATTCAAAATTTCTATTACATAACGGACTTGTATCACTAAGCACTAGGTACGATGCTGCATGCAGAACGTATACAGCAGTGTGGCAACTAGGGCACAACTCTTGGTCTGCTTAAGATAGCTACCATCCATTATGGTATGACCACAAACATCTAAAAATTTTACTTCGGTCACTATGTGGCTACTGTTTTTTCCAATTTGCATTGCTTATTATGATTAAAAAAATATTTCTTGCTGTTGCCCTTTTACTCGTCGTGGTTGGTGCCATTGTCGCGGTTAAAGGCTTTCAAATTAAAGATTTGATTGCAGCAGGCTCTTCT
>JBLHWG010000088.1:0-15851 GCA_047629055.1 Halioglobus sp. | reverse complement strand
TATCAGCCCGATTCGCAATAAAAAGGCGCTCAAAAAAATGATCACGATGACTATGGCATTTTTGTACGTGCTTGCGTCGGGGATGCCGAGTCACGCGCTCAATAAACTGAAGATGTAGAATCTCAATGCATGATCAGGTTATAGTTGGGAGACGATTGCAGTCATAGCGTTAATTTAGAATAATGCCAATCGGTGGAATAACCTCGAATTGTAAAAGGACATTGAAATGCGGAGAATCATTTTTACAGCAGTATTTCTGGGGCTAGCCACAACATCCGTATTTGCCGCCACAGATTCTTCAACAACCATCGCCAGCAGCTCCGCGAAGTTGCAAATGCAGCTGGGCCCGCGTCCAGCGACTCTCGTGGCTGGACTTGCAGACACAAGTTTAAAAACCAGGCTGCAAGCCTGTGTGGCTGGTGGTCAGTACGCTCATCCCCAAGCCTCCGAATTTTCCATAGCTCATCGGGGGGCGCCATTCCAGTTTCCCGAACACACGAAGGAGGGCTACATTGCTGCTGCAACCATGGGAGCTGGTATTATCGAATGTGACGTTACCTTTACCAAAGACAGAACTCTTGTGTGCCGGCACTCACAATGTGACTTACACAGCACCACCAACATTCTGTCAACCCCTTTGGCTGCCAAGTGCAGCACGCCGCCAGATGACCAGAGTAATACACCTTACAAAGAGGTTCAGTGCTGTACATCAGATCTAACGGTATCCGAATTCAAATCTTTGCGAGGAAAATTCGACAGAGGCAATAAAAAAGCAGCTACGCTTGATGACTTCTACTCGTTGGCTGGGACGCCACGCGAGCCATGGCAAGATCGTACGGGTACCTTGATGACCCATTTAGAAAGCATTGAGCTCTTCAGGTCATTGGGTGTCAAGATGATCCCAGAATTGAAAGAGCCTCAAGTTCCGATGCCATTTGATGGGGATTTTGATCAAGTGGCGTATGCAAAATTACTATTGGACGAATACCAGTCTGAGAATATCCCAGTTGACGATATTTTTTTGCAGAGTTTTCAATGGGATGATATTGAATACTGGCTGGAAACAGCGCCGCAATTCAGCAAACAAATTGCTTGGTTGGATAGCAGATACCGTGATAGGAGTTTTAATCCCTCCAAACCAAAATCCTGGGAACCGTCAATGCAGGAACTCGCAAATTCCGGTTTGAAAATTCTGGCACCTCCGCTGTGGATGCTCGTATCTCTCGACAAGAACAACAATATTGTTCCGTCAGAATATGCTATTGCGGCTAAAGCCGCAGGGCTTGACCTGGTAGCGTGGACGCTTGAACGCTCCGGTTCCCTTGAAGACGGTGGTGGCTGGTACTATCAGACGATTAAGAAGGTCGTTAAACAGGAGTCGGATATGTACCGAGTACTTGACGTACTTGCCCAAGACGTGAAAGTCCGTGGTGTATTTAGCGATTGGCCGGCAACTACAACGTTCTATGCAAACTGTTCTGGTTTGAAATAACTGCAATTAAGATCCAGATTCTGTAGACGTGTAACATTGATTTCAAATATGATCTGTAAACTCTACACCACTGGACTCAGCTGATTCTCATATAACGAGCTGATTCAAGACGCAGACACGGGTTGAAAAGCGTGTCAATTTTAGAAAAGAGGAGAAGTTCTATGAAATTAAGATCCCTGGTAACAGCCTTGGGTTTCGGCGCGAGCGTACTGGCCAGTTCAGCTGCGTTCTCTGCGACTGAGATCCAGTGGTGGCACGCAATGGGCGGAAGATTGGGCGAAGTGGTCGTTGAGATCGCTGATAAATATAACGCTAGCCAATCAGATGTGGTTGTCGTACCAACCTACAAGGGCGGATACGAAGACACCATGACTGCGGGTATCGCCGCTTTCCGTGCTAAAGAGCAGCCACACATCATTCAGATTTTTGATGCTGGAGCAGCCACTATTATCAACGCAAAAGGTGCAACTGTACCTGTTGCGGATTTAATGACAGATTTCGACATCGAAGACTATATCCCAGGTGTTCGATATTTCTATGCAGATTCTGACGACAAAATGATAGGTCTGCCGTTTAATGCTTCTACGCCTCTGTTGTATTACAACAAAGATGCGTTCGCAGCTGCTGGTCTTGAAGCTCCACCCAAAACATGGGAAGAGTTCGAAATCATGGCGCCAAAACTAAAAGCAGCAGGCTTCACCGCGTTGGCACAAAGCCATAGCCCGTGGATTTTTTCAGAAAACTTCCACAGCCGACACAATATCCAGTTAGCTACAGGTAACAACGGCTACGACTCCACGGATGTGAAAATTCTCTATAACAACGACCATATGAAAATGCATTGGTCAAAGGTTAAAGAGTGGCTGGATGCAGGTTATTACGGCTTCTACGGACGTGCTTGGGGCGACAATCAGGATGCTTTCGTACAGAAGGAAGTTGCCATGTGGCTGGGTTCTTCAGGTTCGTTTGGTGGTCTGACAAAGTCTACTGACTTCGAATTTGGCACAACGTTCTTGCCTTACTGGGAGAGCATAACCAAAGAACCTACAGGTACATTCATCGGCGGTGCTGCACTTTTCGCAATGTCCGGTCATGAAGATGCTGAGTACGATGCAGTGGCAGATTTCTTTGGGTTCATGACGTCTTCTGAGAATCAGGTTTTTTGGCACAAAGAGACAGGATACGTACCTATCACGAATGCTGCGTACGACGCTGCAAAGGAAGAGGGCTACTACGACAGTACACCTGATGCAGAAATTGGCATTCTACAATTAAGCCTGCCAGGTGGCGAGTGGACTAAAGGTTATCGTTTGGGCTACTACGTGCAAATCCGCGACGTTATGTACAAGCACTTTGATAATATCTTCTCTGGAGACTCAAGCGTGGAAGAAGCTTTTGTCGCAATGGAAAAAGAGTCTAATGACCTCCTAGTGCGTTTTAGCGACACGTATAAGTAAGGCAATACTGACAACTCGTTAAGTGGCAAATAGTCACTTAGCGAGAATTCATTTGCGTTAAGCTATGGCCGGTGTCGGGCTTCTCCGACACCGGATTCATCAATTTTTAACAGGAATTCTGAATGAAGCGCGTTCAGTTTGAACACAGCAGTATTCCCTACCTGTTTGTGGCACCACAGATAGCCATAATTGTTATATTTTTTCTATGGCCTGCTGCGCAGGCAATTTACCAATCATTTTTGCTTGAAGATGCGTTCGGTCTATCAAGTCAATTTGTCTGGTTCAGAAATTATAAAGACACCATTCTGAGTGCGTCATGGCTTCAAGCTGCGGGCTTCACCGCTGTTTTTTCCATACTCGTGACTTTTCTGTCACTGGGTTTCGCTCTGCTGCTTGCTGTTAAAGCAAATGAAGTTATTCGCGGAGCCAGTACCTACAAAACAACGCTTATGTGGGCATATGCGATTGCTCCACCGGTAGCCGGTCTAATGGGCAACCTCATGTTCCATCCCCTTATCGGCGATCTCTATAAATTTTTAAATGCTATTGGTTGGGATTTCAATCATAAACTGGATGCGTTTGATGCAAGTTTTGTCGTCATACTAATAGCGGTCTGGAAGCAAATCAGCGTCAATTTCATTTTCTTTCTCTCGGGCTTGCAGGGCATCCCCAAAGCGGTTAATGAAGCCTCTATGATGGATTGCAGCAGCCCGACAAGACGATTCTGGACCATTACATTCCCGCTGTTAGCCCCGACCACCTTTTTTCTAATGGTCATCAACATTACCTATGCGTTTTTCGAAACGTTCGGCATCATCGATACGACAACTCGAGGTGCTCCAGGGGGCGCGACTACGACGCTGGTATACAAGGTATTTCAAGATGGGTTCAGAGGCGCTGATTTGGGTGGTTCATCCGCTCAATCCGTTGTTTTGATGATTCTGGTACTCGCACTGACTGTTATCCAGTTCAGATATATCGAACGCAAGGTTCATTACTAGCCGTCTCAAAAAAAGGATACCTGTGATGAGTAACTGGAATTGGAGATTGATCAGCACACACGCCATATTGATTGTGGGTGTGATATTCATGAGCCTGCCTGTCTGGGTTGCTTTTGCAACATCCACTCACGCGCCAGAGACCATATTGCGTGAGGGTCTGCAATTTTGGCCGGGTTCGGATTTTCTCCAAACGTACAAAGAAGTGCTGTTTGTAGAAGGTGGCGTTATGAAGTCGGTTCTGGGTACCACAATGCTAAAAAACAGCTTGATACTCGGATTCGGTTTCGCGATAGGCAAGGTTATCATCTCGATGCTTGCTGCATACGCTATCGTTTATTTCCGTTTTCGACTGGCGACGCCATTATTTTGCGTGATATTCCTGACACTGCTATTGCCTCTCGAAGTCAGAATAATCCCGTCCTATGAAGTTATGGCTAAACTCGGCTTGCTCGACACTCATTTCGGTTTAATCGTACCGCTGATCGCTTCAGCTACCGGGACGTTCTTTTTTCGGCAATTTTTTAGATCTGTTCCCGACGAGCTACTAGAGGCTGCCCGTCTGGATGGTGCGACCCCTTGGGGATTTTTCATCGATATTCTCGTTCCTTTGTCCAAGACAATGATCGCAGCCATCCTGATAATCATGTTCGTTGTCGGTTGGAATCAGTACCTCTGGCCGCTAATCATGACGACAAAAGAAGAAAACTACACTCTGGTTATCGGTATTAAACAAATCTATCAAATACTCGCCGAAGGTGGTGAGCTACCGCAGTACCAGAAAGCATTCGCATTGACAATTCTCGCCACACTACCGCCTGTACTCGTGGTGTTGGTGTTTCAGAATTGGTTCGTGAAAGGCCTGGTGGAGAGCGAAAAGTAATGGCAAATGTATCCCTAACGGGAATCTGCAAAACCTACCCAAATGGAGCCGTCGCGGTTCGTGGTGTGGACATGACCATTGAAGACGGTGAATTTATCGTTTTCGTTGGCCCTTCTGGCTGTGGGAAATCAACACTCTTGCGAATGGTTGCCGGGTTGGAATCAGTCACAGAAGGAAGTATTCACATAGGAGATCGTTTAATCAACGATGTTTCCCCTGCTGACAGAGATGTCGCCATGGTTTTCCAAAACTATGCGCTCTATCCGCACATGACAGTTCGAGGAAACATGTCCTATGGGCTCAAGAACCGCAAACTGCCAAAAGATGAAATAAACAAAAAGGTTACAGAGACGGCAAATCTTTTACGAATTGGAGACTTCCTCGATAGGGCGCCCAATGAATTATCCGGTGGGCAGCGCCAGCGTGTCGCTATGGGGCGTGCCATTGTTCGTGAACCCAAAGTTTTTTTGTTTGACGAGCCGTTATCCAATCTCGATGCAAAATTACGTGTCCAGATGCGCATTGAAATAAAACGGTTACAGCGCAGGTTAAATGTCACGAGTATCTACGTCACTCACGATCAAACCGAAGCGATGACACTTGCCGATAGATTGGCTGTCATCAACGATGGAAAAATTGAGCAGATGGGCGCGCCAATCGAGCTTTACAACAACCCCGCTACGTTGTTTGTAGCGACATTTATCGGCGCTCCACAAATCAATCTGTTACCTGCACAATTTGATGGTAAGAACCTCATTAGCAGTGGGCTATCGCTTGCCGGCTTTGAAGGTCTTCCAACTTCAAAAGACTTGATCCTTGGCATTAGGCCCGATGCACTTAGACGGGACGACAATGGACAGCTGGAAATGAGAGTAGATCTGGTGGAGCAGCATGGTGCTGATAACTTGATCTATGGAGCCATCATGAATTCTGAGAACACCAATAGCGAAGAGACTGAATTTTGTTTCAAGACGGGACAAGAAGTAATGCCAGAGCTGGAAACAACCTTGAAACTTGGCTTCGACCCTGATAAAACAATGTTATTCGATAAAGAATCTGGTGATCGACTGCGCTAGCCGCGAGCGGAAAATACTAGCACCAACAGATGTTTTTTTTTGAAAATGAGAAAAATCTACACACATGTGATTCTGTTGTGCGGTGTGTTTTTTATGCTCACACCTATATTTGTGATCTTGATGTCATCGACTCATCAAACACAAACGTTACAGCAAGAGGGGTTGCAATGGGTACTTGGTGGTCATGGGCTTAACAATTATTCAAGTATATTAGGGTTTCAGGCGGGCTACTTCGACGAGATTACGCCATTGCTAATGTTGTTGAACTCTCTGATGGTCGCGACTGGAGTAGCTACGTTGACAACGGTGTTGTCGTTCCTGGCTGCATACGCATTGGTTTTCTTTAACATGAGGTTTAAAAAGACGCTTTTCTGGTTAATTCTGGCAACGTTGCTATTTCCGTTGGAATCCAGATTTATCGCTACGTTTCAAGTAACCGCCAATCTAGGTCTAATTAATTCTCATTTGGGAATTATCCTGCCAGTGCTAGCAGCAGCGTTGGGTACCTTTTTTTTCCGTCAGTATTTTTTAACCCTACCCAAAGAGCTCATTGAGGCGGCCACGCTCGATGGAGCTGGCCCTCTGCGATTTCTCAAAGATATAATCTTACCCATGAGTTTTTCCAGAGCAGGAGCGATTTTCGTGATTGCGTTTATGGTGGGTTGGAATCAGTATCTCTGGCCACTGATGATCAGCACAGACGATAGTCTCTATACATTGGTCAGAGGGATACGCCTAATAGGCCAGGAGTCAGGGCCCGGAATGGCGCTGATTACTATAACCATCGTGCCCCCTTTCGTTCTATTGTTGGTTTTCCAACGATGGTTTTTCCGGTCACTAACAGACCGATGAAGTGCCGGTGGCATCAGGAGCGGCAAAATTGTAACAAGGTCGACAACGTTAAGAGAATTGGCTGCACCAAGGATCAAGGTATACTGGGAGAAAGGTAAGTCTTGAGTTAGTTGGGACTGAGTGAATCAAAACTTCAACGTCTTTAAGGAACCCATACTCCGATGCCAAATTCAACGAACAGCGTCTTATCAGTATGCGCACTGTCTTTAATGCTATTTGGCTGTAGCGGCGGCGATACGATTGCACTAAATCCGGGCGAATCTGACGGTCCGACAACCACCCCTGGCTTAGTTACGGCATCAACTGAGCAGCTTCAGAGCACAACTGCTCGCCGTGTTGCTAACGTGATAGGGCTTAATCTGAAAAGTTTGCAGCGTTTGAGCGACGAGGCATTGCGAGATCTTGAGCCTGGATCAATAGGGGCCGAGCTAGTTGCCGATATTGACATTGAAATGCTCGCAGCCTTTGATTCCGACAACAGTAGTTTCATGGACAATACGTTGGGTCTGAATGATTCAAACGCTTTGGTAACGAGACAGGGAAATATCATCACGATCGACCCCGATGAACAATTAATCTGTGCCAATGAATTCCCGCTGCTGGATTTACCAGGCAACAACCTTTCCAACTGTGAGCAGCTTTTGCAAGAGCTGTCAGTCCAGATTCACGCACATTCGGATGAGTCGGGCATTATCACTTATTCATTTCAGAACAATGTCGTTTTAACCATTGGATATTCAGAGAATTCCGCCAGTTATGAGTTGCAACTGGCAGGATTACAGCAGCTAGTTGAGTATTCACAGCAATTGTCTGGCAATACTGTGGAAGAGCAGGGGGCAATGAGTGGTGCGCTACGACTGAGTGCTACGGTGCTTAACGATGTCGAAGGCGCTGTCGCTGGAGAATTGGCTCTGGAAATTACGCAAGCTCTAAATCTGGTGCCTACTCTGAGCGCATCGGATTCTATAACTCTGCAACCCTCAACCGTGTTCAAGATCAGCTTTAACGAAGCGATGGGTGACGTTATTACCAGTGTCGATTGGGGTTCACTTCAGCTCATTGCAGATGTCAGTGACAATGGTGATGACACTATGTTGTCGCAATTGAATCTTGGCGGCCTCACCGCTAACGCAACTCTCAATGCAAATACATCAATTCTCAAACTGACGAATGTGGGCATTGGTAATGTACCTCTAACTATCAATGTTAATCAAATCAATACAGTGAACCTGAGTCTCTCAGCATTTGATGTCACTTTGGACGCTGATAGCGGAATAATCACCTTTGACGGTGCTCTCGGCGCCGCATTAACGGTAAGCAATGCTCTAGGAGTTATCGAAGGCTCGGGACCAGAAGCATCAGCTAACCTTTCGATAAATGCGGCAGCTGGAACAACGTTGCGTGACGAAGGGAATGGAACAACAAGAGTCCTGAATAATGGTCCATTTGCTGTATCCGCAGGCGTTGTTAGCGACGGCGTGTCTCTTCAGCAGAACGCAAGTTTCAACGTGGGTGAGTGCTTTGCCTCAGATGATGAGTCCGATGATGGACTCGGCTTAGATTTGACAGCGGTGCCGTGCGCCCAATAGGCTATTAAATTTTCAATTTCTAATCCTTGGGTGATGTAGTTACAACCGACCAGAAAGCACTGACTAACGGGTTTTTCAAATTCTTTTTCGATGTAATCAAACCTAAGTCGTAGGGTTGTAAATCAGGTTTAACCGGCAATACTCTTACACGCTCGGCAAGTGGGCTGTTATCCAGTACGATTTTTGGGACAACGCCCACTCCCAGCCCGAGACTGACCATGCTGACGATAGCCTCGTTGCCCGCTACTTGGGCGTATATTCTGGGCGACACTTTCAACGTTCGGAACCATTGATCTACACGAGTTCTGGCAACACCACCTTGTGAGAGGATCATAGGAATCTCGGCCCAATCATGAGCATCTTTGGGTGGCGACAAGGGGATTCGCTCATCCACAGGATTCAATGGCACGATGAACACTAGTGGAGATTTCGTGATGTGTTTGAACTCCAGCGTTTTGTTGAGAGATGCAGGGTAGGCCGCGATACAGATTTCGTCATCGCCTGAAAGAACTTGCGAAATAGCGTGCTCCGGATCTCCGGTGTGCAGTTTTATATCAATGCCTGGATATCTTGGTCGGAATTGTTCTAACAGATCGAACAAAATACTGTAGCTGGCTGTAACAGAGCAATAAAGACTGATTTCTCCTTGCAGCGCATCGGAGGAGTCAGTCAGCTCGCGTCGAATTTGTGCCCAGGCGGTAAGTGTGTGTCTGGCGTAAGTTTCGAATTTTTTCCCCTCTGATGTAAGCACGACCGAACGATTATCCCGTGTAAACAAGGGTACCCCGACATCCTCTTCCAGCTGTCGTATGTTGCGGGACATGGCGGAGATGCTGATATTGGCAACTTCACTGGCTCGGCCAAAGTGCAGCGTCTGGGTGAGGATCTGGAAATGGCGTAACGACTTGTAATTCATGGGGAATTCTAGGGATATTATACCGTTGCGAAAAATGAAACGATGTATTTCAAATATATCAATTTACGAAATATATCCTTATCTATACACTTCGTCAATTCCCGAGAACATTCACTCTGACTGCCGGAACTTCATCATGGCTAATTACTTCAATTCACTGCCGCTTCGCGAGCAGCTAGAACAACTCGGCAAGTGCCGATTCATGCACCTGAATGAATTTACAGATGATGTAAATGCTCTTAAAGGCAAGAAAATGGTTGTCATTGGTTGTGGTGCCCAAGGACTGAACCAGGGCCTGAATTTACGCGATAGTGGTCTGGATGTGTCTTACACGCTGCGCACTGAAGCCATTGCTCAAAAGCGTCAATCATGGAAAAACGCGACTGAAAATGGATTCACTGTGGGTACATACGAGGAGCTAATACCAACGGCTGATATCGTCCTCAATCTGACACCAGACAAGCAGCACACAGCAGTTGTAACTGCCATTATGCCTCTGATGAAGCAGGGCGCATGCCTGTCCTACTCTCACGGTTTTAACATCGTTGAAGAAGGTATGCAGGTGCGTGACGATCTTACCGTGATCATGGTTGCGCCAAAGTGCCCTGGCTCTGAAGTACGTGCCGAATATGTGCGTGGATTTGGTGTTCCAACACTTATCGCTGTGCATGAAAACAACGATCCTCAAGGTGAAGGTCTCGCTCTGGCAAAAGCCTATGCGGTTGGCACGGGTGGCCATAAAGCTGGTGTATTGATGTCTTCGTTTATTGCGGAAGTTAAATCGGACCTAATGGGCGAGCAGACTATCCTTTGCGGCATGCTGCAGACGGGCTCACTGTTGTGTTTTGACAAAATGATTGAAGAAGGTGTTGATGCGGGTTATGCCTCAAAGCTTATTCAGTACGGGTGGGAAACAGTCACAGAAGCGCTTAAGTATGGTGGTGTGACCAACATGATGGATCGTCTATCCAACCCAGCCAAAATCAAAGCGTTTGATCTTGCAGCAGAGATGAAAGACATCATGCGTCCGCTTTATCACAAGCACCAGGACGACATCATGACAGGTCATTTTTCTGAGACAATGATGGCTGATTGGGCCAACGACGATGCTGAGCTACTGGGCTGGCGTGCAGATACCGCAGAATCAGCTTATGAAAAAACGGCGGCTGCTGATGTGGAAATTTCTGAGCAAGAATACTTCGACAACGGAATTCTGATGGTTGCCATGGTTAAGGCAGGTGTTGAACTTGCGTTTGAAACGATGACTTCAGCGGGTATTATTGCCGACTCTGCTTATTACGAGTCGTTGCATGAAACACCATTAATTGCGAACACAATTGCGCGGAAGAAATTGTATGAAATGAACGCAACGATTTCTGATACTGCTGAATATGGCTGCTATCTCTATAATCACGCTTGTGTGCCATTGCTTGCTGACTTCATGAAGGACATCAAGAGTGATGTCATTGGTCGTGGTCTTAACTTGAATGACATGGGTGTCGACAACGCACGCCTTATCGAAGTGAATCGTGAAATTCGCAACCACCCGGTTGAAGATATCGGTAGTGAGCTTCGTGGCTATATGGCCGACATGAAGCGTATCGTCTGATTTATTACTTTAAAGCATGTCTGACACAATCCAGCTTGATGGGCTGACTGTCGATTTCGACGGTCGGTTCCAGTTGTCCAATATCAATTGGTGCATTGAGCCTAAGCAAAACTGGATGATCACCGGAACCAATGGTTCCGGTAAGTCTGCACTTGCAGCCGTTCTTGCGGGTGCTGGCGATATTCTCTCTGGAACACAAAGTGGAATCCCGCCTCGAGTATCTCTTGTGTCCTACGAGGCTCAGGGAGAACTGATAGCAGCTGAGCGTAGAAAGGATGATGCCGATATTCTGGACGTCATCTCTGAAGGTACGCCTGTCCATGAGATTATTGACCAAGTCTGTCAGGACACAGGTTTAGCCAATCAACTGGTTGATCAATTTGAGTTATCGGCTTTATTGGATCGTTCATTCCGAAAACTCTCCACTGGGGAGACCCGTAAAGTGTTACTGGTTAGAGCACTAACCAGCAAGCCGCAATTACTGGTTCTTGATGAACCATTTGATGGCCTAGATGCCAATACACACAAAATGCTGGCAGCTCATCTGGCATCTATAGTGGGACAAATACCCATGGTGCTTGTGCTGAATCGTTTTGATGAGTGTCCAGATTTCATCACTAATATTGCCTACCTCGATAGCGGTGAATTGCGCCATCAAGTCGCTCGTAATGATGAGGGCGCTTATACTGAGTTATATCAACTCTTGCATTTGAAAACCGGTGATATGGAGGTTCCAGCGGCCGATCCCATATCAGACTTGCCGCCACTGGATCCTTCCCAACCATTGGTGAGAGTGACCAATGCGAAAATTCAGTATGGCGAAACGGTGATATTCAAAGATCTATCGTGGACAATTGAAGCCAATCAGCATTGGCAACTTACGGGTCCCAATGGCAGTGGCAAGACGGGATTGCTGTCACTTATTACTGGCGATCATCCACAGTGCTACGTCAATGATATTTTTGTGTTTGGTTTTCAGCGTGGACACGGTGAAACCATCTGGCAAATCAAACAGTACATTGGTTATGTATCAACAGCGCTGCAATGGGAATATCGCGTGAGCACTAGCTTACGGCACGTCATAATCTCCGGCTTTTTTGACAGTATTGGGCTGTACAGTAAATATACCGACAGACAACGCGATATTGCTGATCAATGGCTGGAAATACTAGGGATGCGTCATCGAGCTGATGACCCGTTCAACAAACTATCCTATGGGGATCAGCGTTTATTGCTGATTGCCAGAGCAATGGTAAAGCATCCTCCACTATTAATTCTCGACGAACCTTGCTTGGGTCTTGATGATATGAACCGACAGCGAATTCTCGCGCTTATCGAGAGAATTTGCGCAGGATCAGAGACTGCCGTGTTGTATGTCAATCATCATCCGGAAGACAAAATTGCTGGAATAGATCGGTACCTTGCCTTGGACTGAACTGTTTCACTAAACAGTTCCTTACAGCGTCTGTCTCGTTTATCGTAGATTTTGAACGATTTAAAGTAAGAAATATAGTGTCAAAACCTGCTAAATATGATGACGCTGCGGTGGCTAACTATGCTGGATAGATACCAGAACATTTTTATTTTCTGATGTGTGTGATTGCTCTCCTTCGGGCGATAAGAGATTTAGTTCAGGAGTAAGAGAAATTCGCTATTTGACGCATCGGTCGAATTAGGCGAGTCTGTACATCGCAGATTTTCTGACTATAAATTTATGCAAAAAATTTCAGAGGACTATGCAAGTCTTCGTGATCTAGGCAAAGATCAATTGAGAAAAGCCATTCGCACTGCGCAGTACCAAGGACATACTGCTGGTTTGGCTGCGGGCTTTCTTCAGGCAAATATAATTATATTACCCGAAAAATATGCATTAAATTTCATGCGGTATTGTCAGCGTAACCCTAAACCTTGTCCGTTGGTGGGAGTTTCGGAGACCGGCAGTCCTTTCATGCGCACGCTTGGACGCGATATCGATATTAGAAGTGATGTTCCGCGTTACAACATCTATCGCAGTGGTGAGTTATCGGAAACCGCAGTAGATATCTTTGATTATTGGGCCGATGATTTTGTTGCATTTGCTTTAGGTTGCTCATTTACGTTTGAAGATGCGCTAGTTAAAGCCGGTATAGCTATCTGGCATATAGAAAATAACAAGACGGTCCCAATGTATCGTTCCAATATCGTGACCAGTGAAGCTGGCCCTTTTGGCGGTGAAATGGTCGTCACACTAAGGGCGATTGATGCCAATCGTGTCGATGAAGCTATTGAAATTTCGCGACGATATCCAATGGCGCATGGCGGGCCCGTTCATTTCGGCGACCCATCCATCATAGGCTTGTATGATTTGAGCAAGCCAGACTGGGGCGATAGTCCAGCACCGGTGGGTGACAAAATCCCGGTTTTTTGGGCATGTGGAGTGACTCCTCAGAATGCAATCATGAGGGCGCAGCTGCCGATTATGATTAGCCATACACCGGGTCATATGTTAATTACTGATATCGATGACCAGGCTGAAGTGCCGGTGGTATTTAGCGAATCTGCTTAATGGCTTAAGACGCCCTCAACCTTAAGGGCTAACGATAGTAAGGCGTCATCATGATATGCCGGTGCTGTTAGCATGACACCGATTGAATGAGACTTATGCTTGAAGGGTAGTGAAATACTACAGCCGTCTAGCACATTGGCAACAGATGGATTACGTAGCACAAGTGCATTTGTGCTGTAGTAGGCGTCATCGTCATCAATAAGATCGCTAAGTTTAGGCGCAACGATAGGGGTGGTCGGCATTAAGACGATACGGCCAGATTCCTCAAGTCGATATTGCTCAATTAACAATACGCGTGCATTCAGAATTTTACAAAAATCCAAAGCACTGACTTCATCGGCGCGAGCTATACGGCTAGACACTCTTGGATCGATAAGGTCGAAATATTTATCAAACGCGTACTCATATTCTGCTCGAGCTTCAACAGCTGCAAATTGCCAAGCGGCCAGGTTTTTTACACCGTTTAGAACTGGGATAGATCGTGTTTCGATGGTAAAGCCTGCATCACTGAGTTTATCCACCGCTTTATAAAACCCATCGCTTGTGGTTGTGTCCAAGTCGTCAGTACCAAAATTTGTCGGGATGACGAAAGTGGGTTTACTCAGAGTCTTTGATTCTGGCGTAGATCGACGCATGGCATTAAAGGCCAATCGGCAGGCGTTGACATTGGAGGCCATCGGGCCAACACTATCCAGCGAGCCAGACAGTGTTTTGCATCCTTGTCGAGAAACACTAATTTGGCTCGGTTTAAACCCAACGATGCCATTAAACGCAGCAGGAATTCTCAGTGAGCCGCCTGTGTCAGTGCCGATAGCGATGTCTGCAAGCCCAAGAGCCACAGAGACAGCACCGCCAGCTGAAGAACCTCCAGGGACGCAGTCTGCGTGTAATGCGTTTGCAGGGGTGCCGTAGTGTGGATTCAGACCCAAGCCGGAATACGCCAGTTCAGTCATGTTGGTGTGACCCAGCAGAATGGCACCCGCATCTTTTAACTGCTTTACCGGAATAGCGTCCGACGCAGCTGATTCGTCGTTTTCCATGAACCGAGTGCCTGCACGAGTCACTCTGCCTTCTACATCAAACAGATCTTTTACGGAGATCAGGGCACCTGCAACGGGGGATTTAATGCCCGAGTTAAGCGCATTGATTGCCGGTGTAAAGGTTGAGGTAAAAACCGATTTTACGTCATCCGCGTTTTTTTCAATACGCTCCAGCGTTTTAAACTGCCGTTCTCTACTGTTTTTGACCGACCAAGGTATGCGTATGCTCATTTCACGACTTCATCGAAATGTTGAGTTTCTGATCTTGTAAGCTATTCAGCTTGATACGTATTTTCTAGACACTTTACTCGCCAATTCGGCAGCTTTTGCACAAAGTTCGATCCTAGGCTCTCCTACAAACGAGGCAGTAAAATGCAGAGGTGCAAGTATCCAACCTGGATCAAATTCGACAATTCGGTTCTGTTTGATGAGCTCAGTTGCTAATTGACGTGGGAATATACCGACGCCGATACCAGATGCAACCATCTCCAATCCAGCGTAAATAGAACTAGAAGGGAATATTTTCGTGTTATCCCCATAGCGGCTAGTAATTTCGCGCCGCAGTTCGCGGTAAGGCCTGGATTTTCTATTATAGGAAATAACAGGAGTTGAGCCCATTGCTGGAAGGTCGCCACTAGCCTTTGCAAACCAGCCCAAATCGACTGCCGCAAGCTCAATGTTGTCGATAGAAAACTCTGATATAGGCCCCATCAATATGGCTAAATCAAGCGAGCGCTCTATGAGCTGTTGGCGTAAATTAACTGTGACATCGACAGATATTTCGACGTTTAAATTCGGATACTCTTCGTAGAGCTCAGATAGAAAGAGCGGTAACCACAGTTGCACCACTGTTTCAGCAACACCAATACGAAGGAGGCTGTTGACACTCTCAGCTGGCACTACGTTTGACTTAATTCCTTCAACTAAATCAGCTATTTTTTCAGCATAGTCACGTAACAAAACACCCTGTTTTGTTAGCGATACCCCACGATGTGTACGATCAAATAGAGTGGTTCCCAATGATTCCTCGAGCGCAGAAATTCGTCCGGACACCGCGGGTTGGGTGATATTCATTTCGTGGGCAGCTTTTCTTACGCCTCCTAGTCGTGACACCCAAAGGAAGGTCTTTAATTGATCTAAAGTCATAGACTGATCACTAGTTGACTATCGGTAAGACGCTAACTTTATATTTTAAAGTTATTCGTCGATTGAGAACCGGGTCGTCCAGTTCCATATGGTATTCGGTCGCAGGTCTTACTGACTCTATGGCTGCAAGCGTTCCACATAACATAGCTGCATTGTCGCTTAGATTAGCATCATTGATAAGAGTTTGTAGCGGCTGTAATGCTGCTAGAGAACCGCTTTGATATAACACTATTTCGTTATTTTCTTTG
>JBLHWG010000087.1:0-15933 GCA_047629055.1 Halioglobus sp. | reverse complement strand
GCGCTAGAACGTCTCATTAAGCAAACGTGCGTATCTGTTGCAAATGACAAGGGCTAGAATATTCCGTTCCCGCAGATGATGATCCATCATCAAGCGGTTTAGTCTTTGCTTGAATGAGCCACAGATAATAGATTCTCTGTGGCTCGGCACGGCCTAAGTCTTAGCGCGCTTACCCTTGTTCTTCTTGTTGCGATGGCGTTCTTTCTTTTTGCCTTCACGCTGAACATTCTGTTCACCGGGATCGTTCGCCAGGTCTGAAGTTTCTCCGTCAGCGTCAGAGTCTTCTATAGCTTCAGCCTTTGGCTTACGCGGCGCCTTGGGTTTTGGTTTCTCACTAAGTGCATCAGTTCGTTCACCATTCTTTAGCGCCCGCGAAATATCCAGCTTCTCATTACATACCCAAACGCGCTTTAAATCTTTAAGCAGGAATTTTGGCATACCTGAAGGAAGATCTATCAGGCTGTGATCGTTATTGATCGTAATCTTTCCGATGAACTCTGCATCGAGTCCTGCTTCATTGGCGATAGCGCCAACAAGGTTTTCTGTTTTTACACCGTGCTTTTCACCAACTTCAACACGAAAGCGCTCCATTTCAATGGCGGCTTGATCGGCTGTGCGTCGTTTTTCTGCACGAGATTCTGGCTTAACAGATTTGTCGATGACGGGCGGTGTTTTTGCTTCAGGAGCTGGTTTGGTGTTTTCGATGCGTTCAGCTGGCTTAGCGATCTCTGCTTTGGGAGCTTCGTATTTCGGCTTCTCTGTTTTGACACTTTCTTGTCTAGCAGGTTTTTCCCGCTTTGGGGCATCATGGCCAGCTTCCTGACTACGACTTACCACTCGAGGCCGATCGTCTGCTTCGAGTTTTCGCTCACGAGGCTTGTCCCGGTCTTTGCTTTTTTCTTTACGCGGCTTTCGATCGCTTTCAGAAGATTTGCCGTCGAGCAGCAGAGGGTGTTCACCAAGACACATTTTCGCAAGAGCTGCTGCAACTCGTTCTGCAGGGACATTATGGTCGCGCGAGAATTCTTCGGCCATACGTTGTAAATAGGCAAGCTCGCCTGTAGCCAAAGTATCGGCAATGCGTTGTTTGAAGTCTGCGATACGCTTGTTATTGACCATCTCGACGGTGGGTAAAACAAGTGGCTCTATTTTCTGGCGAGTCGCATGTTCTATCGAACCCAGCAGACGTCTTTCGCGCTGAGTCACGAAAAGAATAGCGTCTCCAGTACGGCCAGCCCGGCCCGTTCGACCAATGCGATGTACATAGGCTTCAGTGTCATATGGAATATCGTAGTTAATGACGTGACTAATGCGTTTCACATCGAGCCCACGCGCTACAACATCGGTGGCTACTAAAATGTCCAATTGGCCACGCTTGAGCTTGTCGACCATTTGCTCGCGTTGCTTTTGCGGCATATCGCCATTCATTGCCGCGGCATTAAAACCTCTAGCACTGAGTTTGTCGGCAATCTCGACTGTGGCTGTCCGAGTTCTTACAAATACCAGCATGCCATCGAACGGTTCGGCTTCCAGAATACGAGTCAATGCGTCCAGCTTGTGAAGCCCACTGACCATCCAGAATCGCTGACGAATAGTGGATGCAGTTTTCTGTTCGCCGTCGACTGTAATCTCGGCAGGATTTGTCAGGTGCTTTGAAGCTATGCGCTTGATAACGCTCGGCATGGTTGCGGAGAACAACGCCATTTGACGTTCTTTTGGCGTTTGTTCCAGAATCCATTCGACATCGTCGATGAAACCCATGCGCAGCATTTCGTCAGCCTCATCTAGAACTAAGGTCTTCAGATGATCAAGCTTCAGAGTGCCTCGTCGCATATGGTCCATAATGCGACCAGGTGTGCCGACTACTACATTGACACCCCGGTTGAGCTGTCTGATTTGTCCGGTGTAGTCCGCACCGCCATAAATAGGCAACACTTTGAGGTTTTTCATGTGAGATGCATACTTGCTGAATGCTTCAGCAACCTGAATCGCAAGCTCACGTGTCGGAGCAAGGACTAATGCCTGCACTCCACGAGCACTGGGATCCATTCGCGCAAGAATAGGCAAAGCGAATGCTGCCGTTTTACCGGTACCAGTAGGTGCATGACCAAGCAAATCGCGCCCCTCTATTAGCGGCGGTATAGTCTGCGATTGGATGGGAGTAGGATTTTCATAGCCTACATCTTGAATAGCTCGCATTAAGGGTGCGGGCAGGTCAAGTTCTGAGAATTGCTTTACAACGTTGGATTCCGACATGGCGGGAGCTTACCGTGTTATTAACTGTGTAGGTGGCGTGCTTGCGTGATGCTTGTAGCAAACCGGATTATCGCCAACAATGAATCTGTTTTTTGGGAGTCGGTAGAGTATGAATTATTGGCTATTCAAGTCTGAACCGGACGCATTCAGTATCGATGATCTGAAGGCGATGAAAAGTAAAAAGGACCATTGGGACGGCATTCGCAACTATCAGGCGCGAAATCTTATGCGAGATGAGATGGTTAGGGGGGATCTCGGCTTCTTCTACCACTCCAGTTGCAAAGTGCCAGGAATTGTTGGCATTGTTGAAGTGGTAAAGGAGGCGTACCCAGATCATACTGCCTGGGATCCTGAATGCAAGTACTATGACCCTAAATCGAGCCCAGATAATCCCCGTTGGGTCATGGTTGATGTGAAATTTAGGCAGAAGTTCTCCGAGGTGATCTCACTGGAGAAGCTTCGTGCAGTGGCCAAGCTTGATGGAATGACGCTGCTACAAAAAGGTAGCAGGCTTTCTATTCAACCAGTTGGCAAGGTCCAATGGAATACGATACTTGAATTATCTGCTTGATTTGTAGTGTTTTTGTTTATTAAGACGTGGTCTTTTTGAGAGGCCTGTCCCCAGTCGAGAGGTGCAGGCTGTTGGCAGTCTTGTGGCCTACTGCTCCTTCAGCAATCTCTCAAACAGCTCATTTGCGGTTTTGATATAGCCCGAAGTTTCCTTTTTCCAAGCCTTATTTAATTTGGAATTGAAATTTAAATACAACTTCTCGTCGATAATCGTCCATTGCTCCGGCTCGATTTTCACCAAATTCATTTGTGCTACGCCGTAGGCGCAGTATCCACCGTATTGAGGGGCGTACTTTTCAGGATTCCTCACAAACAGATCCAGGTGTTCCTGCGAGGAAAATTTCCAGGTGGCGCCAGACCATTGTGTAGTAAAAACGTTGTCACCTTCTACTGGCTTACTTTGCGTAAAGTACGCCACTGTGTCGTAACCGCGAATGGCGATGCCATTGTGTTCGTATCCGAACAGACCTTCTCTCTCTAACGTATTTATCGGTGGAGCCGCTAGGGCTACTTGGCTAATAGTTAGCAGAGCGAGGGTTGACAGAATGAGTCTAATCAGGCGCATGTCAGATCAAATATCCAGAAGATTCATAATCAAAATCTATACGAGCTACGAGCGCAGTGGGCTAAAAAAGTTCCACACAAATTACGCCAAAGTGTTGGATTCTCTGTTGATCGTTACGGCGCGGTTTGAAAATCTGCAAATTAATTCGTTTTTATGCACCGATATCAGTGCCTGCTACCTTAAAGTTTAGGTAAGCTGCCCGTTTCCTGGCCGTCACTAAACTGTTTGCTCTCACGTCGCCTAAGTATCACTTCTCGAATACCCAATGCGCTGCAAATTAGCAGCAGCAGGACGAAAGATACACGCCAGGGCATTTTGTGTATGTCGCTGCTAATCATTTCAAAGGTGAATCGATCCCACAAATTATCTTGCAAGGCAATGTCGACCAACAGATCAGCTCTATCTGGAAGACCGACGTTGATACGTCTGGCAGGAATAATTGCTTCTTTGTTTATGTTTGCCAACGTGTTAAACCAGCGCACTCTCACAGTGTCTAGGAAGACAGGAATGGGGCTTTGTGCAATCATTCAGTAGGTAAATGTGGCAGTCGCCCGAGTGGTGCCGTTTGTTAATTGCTGATCACGTGACTGATCAATCAATACGCTGCTCAAAGCCCTGCTTTCCAGGCGCGTCACAGTAGGCAGATGGCTGGCCAAGACGTTCTCAGCGCCCAATATAATCACGCGCTGCATCAGATAGATGGATAGCTTCTACTTCTCTACGTGCTTGCAGTACTGTAAGGGTATCTGCCATGGCGGCAGTTAAGCCTGCCTGAGCAAGTTGGCCGATTTCGCCCAGCACTTGGTCTAAAATCCGGCGCTCGTGCTCCACATTGGGCAGATCCAGATTGACAAAAAATATAAATCGGTCCAACTGCGCTTCTGGGAGGGGGTAGGTTCCTTCGTGTTCGATGGGGTTTTGTGTCGCAGCAACTAGAAATGGCTCTTCAAGCTTTCTTGTTATTCCACCCGTGGTGATCTGATGTTCCCCCATGGCTTCGAGTAGCGCACTCTGTACTTTGGGCGGCGCGCGGTTTATGTCATCCACCAGAATAATGTTATTAAATAGTGGCCCCGGTAAGAATTTGAATTCTCCCGTTTGCTGTTGATAAATGTCAGTGCCAGTGATGTCTGCTGGCAATAAATCAGGTGTTGCTTGAATACGTACGAACTGTAAATCCAGGGCGTCAGCACAACATTTTATAGTTCGAGTTTTGGCAACGCCTGGTGGGCCTTCAATGAGAATATGCCGTTTGGTGAGTAAAGCAACAAGCAGCCTGTCGACCAGTGATTCGAGACCAACCAGCTGAGTTAGCAAGGAGTTACGAACATCGCGAAAGCGTCGATGTGCAGTTGCATCGCTAACAGGGATTCCGGCGTTTTGGATCATGGGCGTATAATCAGGGATGGATACAGTCGGTTTTTTGCACCTTCTTCTATGAATTCATAAAGATCGATGGGGTGAGAGTAAGGTTCTGGCGGACTTGCCAGAACATTTAGGTCTCCTTGCAACAATTGTCCGCTGATACTGCCGTCATCGTTTGGTGTTAGTTGGTAGTAGACACCGTTCCAGGCATCTATGCCGAAATTCTTCGGAGACTTCCAGATGAACAGTAATTGGTATTCAAGTTCAGACAAGTCGTCGGGAGTGATTGTTTTTTTTAAATGGTAAGGATAGAGTAAATAGCAAAACCACTCAGCCGATTCGGTGAGGCAACGAAACGGCCGCATAGACAAGAACTGATCTTCGAATACAGGGCAGTCCATGTCTACGTTCACTCCAAAGGCATCACTGTCGCTGCTGGAAAATTCAACGCTGCCCACTTCAAGTTTTTCTCCGTTTTGATCTATCAGGTAGATGTTCATTAGTGAAGGGAAGCCGGAGCTGGGCGTGGTGTCATCGAGAAAATTTACAGCTTGAACTCGTGCAAGCGCATATCCGGACTCCAGGCATCCGTCGGTGCCTAGTGGAAACCAATGCACAGCGCTATAACCCCAACTCATGGCGCGGTGTGACCCATTCCAGCTTTGTCAGCAGTCTGCGGTGCAGTAAAAAACCACGGCTGAGTCTAGATTGTTGTCCGTCAAACGAGCCAGATTTCTCTTGAAATAGTCTTCTGCTTTCGCGTTGAGTGTGCCTCGTCCAACCTCCGGCAGCCAGACTGACCCCGGTAAGGAATCTAGAGTTTCGGTGGTCATCCAGCTGCCATCTAATGGGTCAGGACCTAGTCCCTTGGGTGGGTAAACATCGATGAAAATCGCGTCATTGTTGGCGTGAAATACAGACGCCGCGTTAGTGTTCAGAGTTATGCCGCCGGGAACATCTGCTGGAACAGGAGCGCGATATCGGTCCGTGCGCAAGCCTGTCTGCGGATCAACCGCGTAGCTTGTCTGCGCTTGGGCGCTTGCGGCTAAGCGTGAGCAACGCAAGTCTGGACAGTCTGATTTTTGGGTGAATACATAAGACTATGCCTCTTGTTCTGCAGAAACTCTGTGGTACCAAAGTGCAACCTCGAACCATGGTGGCTGCGCCGCAGTTTGTGTGTAAACTAGTTGTTGACCCTTTTAGATGGATTTTCTAATGCTACATCGACTTGCCAAGCTGTTGGGAGTTGCTTCCAGTTTTGTTGCACTTTGCGCAGTGTCACTGAGCGCAATCGCGGCAGATCCCGTTATTAAGGTGGGTGTTCTCAAATTCGGCACCGTCAATTGGGAGCTGAAATCGATGAAACACCATGGGCTGGACACTGCCAATGGTTTTTCACTGGAAATTGTTCCCTTCGCTGGTGGCGACGCCACGCGAATTGCCCTATTGGGTGGGGAAGTCGACGTGATCGTATCTGATTGGCTGTGGGTGTCGCGTCAGCGCTCTGTAGGGCGCTCATTTACGTTCGCACCGTATAGCTCATCCGTAGGAGCAATCATGATTCCACCAGGTAGCGACATGAAAACCTTAGGTAATTTAAAAGGGCGAAAAATTGGTATAGCGGGCGGTCCGTTGGACAAAAGCTGGTTGCTGCTACAAGGTATGGCCACACAGGAATACGGCATGGATTTATCCGCCGAAAATGAAATTGTCTTTGGTGCACCTCCACTATTGGCAGAAAAAGCCCGAGATGGCGAGCTAGATGCTGTGCTTAATTACTGGCATTATTGTGCGCGTTTGGAGGCTGTTGGTTTCACACGTCTAGTTAGCGCTGAAGATGCAGCAAACGCTCTGGGCTCCACTGGTCCGGTATCTGCCATTGGCTATGTGTTCGATGAAAAGTGGGCTGAAAACAAGTTGGCAGTGGCTTTTATCAAAGCCTCGACAGACACTAAGAAGATCATGGATTCCTCTGATGAGGAATGGCAGCGATTGTCAGAAAGTGGTGCAATCAAGGATGGTCCTGCTGCTTTGCAAGTATTGCGTGATCGGTTCCGCGAAGGTATTCCTGCTCGTGCGCATGACGATGAAGTTAAAGATGCGGCTGTCATTTATAGTTTGCTAAGTGAATTGGGTGGGAAAAAACTGGTGGGTGACGGTACAGAAATGGCCGAAGGCACTTATTGGGTTAGTCCAAACTAGATTATTAAGCATCGAAGGCGCGAACACCATTCCATGATTGCACCGAACAAACCATAACGTCACAGGTGCGCTCTCACCTCAACAAGGCCGGTGTGGTGGTCGCTTCGCTGTTCGTTTTTGTTGTCATTTGGGCGCTAATTGCCAACCATCTGAATGACAATGCGCTTCCCACGCCGCTGGCAGTGTGGGAAGCCGTGCTGGTTGAATACCAGTCCGGAGAATTATTCCAGCATCTGGGTATGACACTGCTGCGAGTATTTGCAGCATTTGTCGTCGCTATGACTATCGGTTCTGCCATTGGGATTTGGATGGGCATGCATGTGTTATCCAACCGCATTGTCGACCCCTGGCTAATACTGTTACTGAACATACCAGCCCTTGTCATCATCGTTCTGAGCTACATCTGGTTCGGATTGAATGAAGCTGCTGCAGTCGGTGCTGTGGCGTTAAACAAGATCCCCAATGTTGTTATCACCCTTCGAGAAGGAGCGAGGTCCTTGGCGCCTGAATATTCTGAGATGGCCAAGGTATATCAGTTTGGATTTTTCAAGCGACTTCGCCATGTGGTGTTGCCACAGCTACAGCCCTTTTTTGCGGCGGCGACTCGTTCCGGAATATCATTGATCTGGAAAATTGTTCTCATCGTTGAGCTGCTGGGACGATCAAACGGTGTGGGTTTTCAGATTCATCTATATTTTCAGCTCTTTGATGTGGCAACCATACTTGCTTACACGCTTGCGTTTGTTGTCGTGATGCTGGTTGTCGAATATGGCATTTTGCAGCCTCTGGATAAGCATGCGAACCGATGGCGATCAGCGCATGACCAATGATGCGTTGGTAGTAAACGTTCGAGATCACGTTTTCAAACTGGCTAACGGAGAAACGTTACAGGCAATCGATAAGGTGAGCTTTTCATTGCCAGCCAATTCGTTTACCTGCATTGTGGGTCCATCAGGTTGCGGTAAGACCACCGTGCTTCGCATGATTCTTGGTCTTGATACACACTATCAGGGAGAGGTTGATCTGCTCAGGGAAGGGCCAGTATCAGCCGTATTTCAAGAGCCACGATTGCTACCTTGGAGAACGGTCGAGCAAAATATTCGCCTTGTGTTGCCGAAAGCTAGGCAGGACGAATCACTGGAGGAGTTGTTCGATGTGTTGGGTTTGAGCGAGATGCGTAGCCTCTACCCGAATCAATTGTCACTAGGATTGGCACGTCGTGCATCCCTTGCTCGTGCGTTTGTTCTTGAGCCTCAGTTGCTGATTCTGGATGAACCCTTTGTATCGCTAGATGAGGCCACTGCTGAGCGGCTAAGGCAATTGCTTTTAACATTGTGGCAATCTCGACCCACTACTGTATTAATGGTGACTCACGATATTACTGAGGCGGCGGCACTTGCTGATACCGTCTTGGTGTTCAGTAAACGGCCGGCGAGTATTGTGGGTAGTGTTGACATTCAGACGCCACGTGATCAGCGTGGTGCCACTGAGCTGAACAATATTCGACAAAGTATCGCAGCTCTTACGATTGAGGAGTGATAGATCGACATGGCGGAACTTGCACCTGTAGACAACGGCATCACACTTGAGCACCTCAATCTGGATCCTTACCCGATCTATCAACGCTTACGACGTGAAACACCCGTGCTCAAAGTTAAAGCGATTGGGCGCACGATGCTTACAAAAGCGGCTGATACCCAATATGTAAAAGGTACGCCTGAGCTGTTCAGTTCCAACGATCCGAATACGCCTATGGAGCGTGCATTCTGGGCGCAAACCTTGATGCGTAAAGATGGCGATGAACATCGCCGAGAACGTATGTCGATGGCTGGAGCATTCAATCCGAAGGTTATTGAGCACGAGTGGATTCCGGCATATCGTAAAATAGCTGAAGAATATGTGAGTCGTTTGCCACGTGGTGAGGTGGTCGACTTATTTCCAGCTTTATCGGGTCCTTATTCTGCACGCGGACTTGCCGTGCTGCTGGGAATGAGTGAAGCCAGCGACACAGATATGCAGCGTTGGAGCCAGACCCTAATTGATGGCGCCGGGAATTTCGGTTGGCGCGATGAGCTTTTTGCAGCTTCTGATAAGACCAATGAAGAAGTGCATGCGCTACTTGATAGTTTGCAAGCACGACATAAAGCCTGCCCGAATAATTCGGCCTTCGGATTAATGCTTAACGCAGCTGACCCTATCGCACAAAAGCAGATTTACGCAAATATTAAAATTGCCATTGGTGGTGGTATCAATGAGCCGCGTGATTCGATTAATACTGTTGTTTATGGGCTACTGGCAAATCCTGATCAACTGGAAGAGGTTAAGCGGCTTAACGATTGGAGTAAGGCATTCGAAGAAGCAATTCGTTGGGTTGCACCTATTCAAGTATCTTCGCGTGTGGCAAAAGAAGACACAGTGATCCGAGACTGTCTAATTCCAAAAGGTGATGTTGTGATGACCATTCAAGCTAGTGCTAACCGTGATGAAGATGTGTATGAAAATGGCGAGGAGTTTGATGTATACCGGGCCAAGTGCCGACATCAGGCTTTTGGTAATGGTCCACATATGTGTCAAGGGAATCGTGTCGCCAGACATGCAGTAGGAGAGGTCATGTTGCCATTGTTATTTGATCGATTTCCCAATATGTCGATACCTGATGAATCACAGGTTCTGTGGAGAGGGTTTGGGTTTCGAGGGCCTGTGCAGATACCCGTGTTATTGAAATGAAACGTATTTGATGGTGTTGTAGAAATATGTTTACGACTCTGAGTTTATGAATTCTCTTGTGGATAAGCGTTACTGAAGTCAAAAGAACGAATGTGTTCCATAGGCCGACGATCCAACCCGATTTTATTCAGGCTTCGACGGTTCATGTGTACAACTGAGTGGTTACACTCCGCAATCACTCAAATACCACCTTCAGTGAAGGCGAAACACAGTAGACTTATCAGGCCAACGACTATACACGTGTATATTGTGCCTAACCTCGCCCAGACTATTATCACAGCGCCAACAGCGACAGATATGTTCCAACATTCACACATGAAGTCGCAGAGCGCTATGCGATAACATGCCAGCATGTGAACACGGTGTGTCCTTGACGATTGTTCCGTCTGATCTGATTCTGTCGTCTGTCTGTTTTTAGCGCTTTGTTGCTGTACTACCAACTTATTGAAAGGCATCTCCAAGATGCTATCGTTTACTAAATCCAATTATTGCCGAAATCCAGCGGCTTACACTAACTGTTGCTTTTCTTTTTCGACAACGATTCACGGTACATAAGGTACAACGACGCGCTTATAATGATTGCAGCTCCAAGCAGAGTGTATCTGTCAGGCACTTCACAGAATAATATAAAACCTAAAATGGCTGCATAGATAAGTTGAACATACTGGATGCTTCCTATCACACTAGCTTCACCTAAACGCAATGCTATTACCCCAGTCCATTGTCCACCTGCTGCCAGTACGCCCATGGCCATAAGAAATAGCAGACCTGGTAAGTCTGGAGTCACCCATAGCCAGAACAAAGGAATGCCGGCTAGTATCCCAACAAATAAAGCTTGGTACACCAAAAGCGTTGCGGTTGATTCGGTTTGAGATAGTTTTCGTACTGATATTATTGCAACTGAGGCTCCGAGAGCTGCGATCGTTGGAATTAAGACGTTTACGTTTAGTATGCCGTCGAAGCCAGGGCGCATCACAAGAATTACACCCAGAAAGCCCAACGCAACTGCACCTAGTCTGTGTGTGCCAATAGGCTCGTTGAGAAAATACCAGGCTAGTAAACTGATAAAAAAAACTTGCGCAAACCCTAGTGTTGTTGCCGTGGTAAGGGGTAAAATTGAAACAGCCCAGATACCACCAGAGAGTGCTATGAATGCGCCAATCAATCTGTAAGTGTGGATAAGCGGTTGTTGTGTTTTAAGACTTGCTGGAAATGAACTAGCAATGAAAGGTAGAGAGGATAGAAATACGACAAGTTGTCTGAAGAACAGTATCTGCAAGATGTGGTAATCCTTGACTGCCACTTTTGCCATCGCAGCCGCAAGTGCAAACAGCGCGGTTGCAATCAATGCCCAGAGCACACCCTTTAGATTATTCGAGGACTGGCTAGTTTTTAGTTCAGCCGAGGAACTGTTTGACACAATTTAATTAAACAGCTGCTCGCCCCTCAGGTCCGGAATACGCGCGCTCGACTATTGCAACTCGAAGCTCATAGTGCTCATACCATTGCTCCATCCCCTTTTTCTGAGCGAACAAGTGCTGGGCTTGGGCTTTCCACGCCATTATGCTTTCTTCATCTTTCCAATACGATACGGTAATTCCTATACCGCTCGTATCGCGTGTGCTTTCAGCCCCAAAGCAACCTGGCTGTGCGGATGCAAGGTCGAACATTTTTTGTCCCATCTGTTCATAACCCTGATCATCGTCACTGAGTTGGTTGGTGAAAATCACAGCATAGTAGGGCGGTTTGGGAGTCTTGGAGAATCGATCGTTCATTTATTCCCTTCCAGTGTCTAGAGTAGATATTTGAGAGGATTTATTTATAGCAGCTATTGTTGGCTCTCGGCGCAAATGTGTTTTTTGCTGAAGAAGCCATCGGCTGTTAAATCATTGTGAGGCGAGTTTTAAAAACGTACGGTCTTCACGCAATAGAAATTTCTCTCATTGAGCGAATTCATAGTTCTCCCTACCTAAAGGGTCATTCGCTATGGCGGCGCGTAGATGATTCGACTAGGATCGAACCATGAAGGGCAGTCCCAATATTGCACATACAGCAGCTCTAATCGGCGATCTGGCGCGTGCGTCAATGCTTATTGCGCTCATGAGTGGTAAGGCGCTAAGGGCCAGTGAGCTAGCACGCGAAGGTGGTATTACCGTGCAAACTGCAAGTTCGCACTAGCACTAGCGAAAACTTGAAGAAGGAGGCTTGCTGCAGGTCTGTAAACAGGGTCGTCACAAGTATTTTTCATTGGCTAATGAGGATGTTGCATCAGTGCTTGAAGCTCTCATGGGAATTACTGCAGGTAACGGTAAGATTAAATCGAGGACGGGGCCTGCTGATGCAGCCTTGCGCCATTCTCGCGTTTGTTACAACCACTTGGCAGGTGATGCTGGAATTCGGCTCTACGACAGTCTGGTGGTTCAGGGGTATCTCTTTTTTCAAAATGATGCGTTGACCCTAACACCCTCTGGCTCTGCCTTTGCTTGTGACTTCGGTATTGATATTGAAGAATTGAAAGCTGCTAGAGCCGTGCTTTGTCGTGAATGTCTTGATTGGAGTGAGCTCCGATCGCATTTGGCAGGGAGCTTAGGTCGTGCGTTTCTAACTCGCTTCGAGAAATTGCGATGGGTAAAGCGGATAGATGATTCTCGAATTATAAAATTCAGTCGTAAGGGAGCAGATTCGTTTAATTCTATCTTTGGGGTTCAAGCCTAGATTGATTTGCCTGATAATATAGATCACGTCACCATTAGCCGATGGTGAAAACTAACTTGGAGACACTTATGCACAGCTTTGATAACAATGGGGTCACCTTGCATGTCCGCGATGAAGGGCCTCGTGATGGTAGAGTCATTATGTTCAGTAATTCGCTGGGTACTGACATGCGTGTCTGGGATTTACTCATCCCTTTATTACCGAGAAATTTGCGAATTGTTAGATATGACAAGCGCGGGCATGGGTTATCAGATTGCCCAGAGCCGCCGTATCACATGGACTCGCTGGTAGATGACGCGCTGTACGTGATCGACACGCTCGGCTTAAAAGACGTCACATTTGTCGGTTTGTCTGTAGGTGGCTTAATCGGGCAGGGAGTAGCAGCACGTCGCCCTGAGTTATTGCAAGGCTTGGTGTTGATGGATACCGCTGCCAAGATCGGAACAGTAGAGATGTGGGCTGAGCGCATAGCTGCGGTTGAGAAGGGCGGTCTGGCCAGTTACGCAGATTCGATATTGGATCGTTGGTTTAGTGAGCCGATGCGTCATGACAGGGTTATTCTATCGCCATGGAAAAATATGCTGGTCCGTACACCTCTTGCCGGCTATTTGGGCACTAGTGCTGCGATTGCCGAATCCGATATGACCAGCTCGACATCTAAATTAACCATGCCTGTTTTGGCATTAGTCGGTGAGCACGATGGCGCGACTAATCCTGATCTGGTCCGTGGTACGGCAGAATTGTGCAATGCTGATTTCCATATTATCGCTAGTGCTGGGCACCTTCCGTGTGTTGAACAGCCCGAACAAACGGCAATCCATATGAACGAGTTTCTGGAAAAAACTTAACTGATTATGGATAAAACACTAAGCACACTTAGTGATGCAGTGGCTGATATTGCTGACGACTCTGTGTTGATGATTGGTGGCTTTGGCGGCTCTGGTGCGCCAATAGAATTGATTCATGCGGTGATTGATCGTTTTCGCGAAACTGGTAGCCCGAAGTATCTAACTATCGTGAATAACAATGCTGGCAATGGCAAGATCGGTATTGCTGCAATGCTTAAAATGGGTATGGTTAAAAAAGTCATATGTTCTTTTCCACGCACTGTGGATTCGCACGCCTTTACAGAAAAATACCTGGGTGGCGAAGTTGAGCTTGAATTGGTTCCTCAAGGAACGCTGGCTGAGCGAATTCGTGCGGCAGGTGCCGGCATACCCGCTTTTTTTACGCCTACAAGCTACGGCACTGAATTGGCGAAAGGAAAGCAGGTGCAGGAATTTGATGGCAAGTGCTATGTGCTAGAACGATGGCTAAAAGCTGATGTTGCTCTCGTAAAAGCTGAGCTAGGCGATCGTGTTGGTAATCTAACTTACCGATTAGCAGCTCGCAATTTTAACCCGCTAATGTGTACGGCCGCGACAAGAACTATCGCTCAGGTAAGTTCAATTGTTGAACCGGGCGATATAGATCCCGAACAGGTGATTACACCGGGATTGTTTGTTGATGGGGTTGTTGAAGTGTCAGATCCACAACAGGAAGAAGCGATGATTCGTGCTGGTGAGGTGTACGCATGAGTTACACAAAACTAACTAACCAACAAATTGCGTGGCGAGCGGCGCAGGACATTAAAGACGGTGCGTATGTGAATTTGGGAATAGGTTTCCCTGAAATGGTGGCCCGATTTCAACCAGAAGGGCGTGAAGCAATATTTCACACTGAAAACGGCATTCTTGGGTTTGGAAAGGCACCGCGTGCTGGTGAAGAAGATTGGGATCTAATTAACGCTGGGAAAAAAGCTATTACGTTAAACCCCGGTGCAGCGTTGTTTCATCATGCTGATAGTTTCGCTATGGTGCGTGGTGGGCATCTCGATGTCGCCATTCTGGGCGCCTACCAAATTGCACAAAATGGTGACTTGGCAAATTGGCGCGTTGGTAACAAAGGTGTACCTGCTGTGGGTGGTGCTATGGACTTGGTGCACGGTGCGAAACAAGTCGCGGTAATTACTGAGCATATCACTAAAGACGGAAAACCCAAGCTTGTTGAATCCTGCACATTCCCTTTAACGGGTGTTGGCTGTGTTACCCGCGTGTATACCTCTTTAGCCGTGGTTGATATAAAAGGCGGGCATTTCGTCCTTCTAGAAAAACTTAAGCATATCTCTATGGACGAATTGCAGTCGTTAACAGGCGCGACACTGCACGTGGATGGTGATGTTGGTGAAATAAACGTACCGGAGTTGGAATCATGAGAGATGTTTTTATCTGTGACTACGTGCGAACACCCATCGGTCGATTTGGTGGCGCACTTTCATCAGTTCGTCCCGATGACCTGGGTGCTATTCCTTTAAGGGCGCTAGCTGCACGCAATTTGTCGCTTGATCTTGAGGCCATTGATGAAGTGATATTCGGCTGTGCAAATCAGGCAGGTGAAGACAATCGCAATGTCGCGCGTATGTCTTTGTTACTAGCAGGCTATCCTGAGAGTGTGCCGGGTGTGACGATGAATCGATTGTGTGGGTCAGGTATGGATGCTGTGATAACAGCAGCACGTGCAATAAAATCGGGTGAACTGGACATGGTCGTAGCGGGTGGTGTTGAGAGTATGTCTCGAGCACCCTTTGTTATGCCTAAAGCCGATACGGCATTTTCGCGTAATGCACAAATATTTGATACTACGATTGGTTGGCGTTTTGTTAACCCGGTTTTGAAAAAACAATACGGTGTCGAGAGCATGCCGGAAACTGCTGAGAATGTTGCGACAGACTTTGCTATTAGTCGTGAAGATCAGGATGCTTTTGCACTTCGATCGCAAGCAAAGGCTGCCATTGCTCAAAAGAGTGGGCGGCTGGCCAGAGAAATCGTGTCGGTTTCTATACCGCAAAGAAAGGGTGACCCAAAAGTTGTTGAGTTGGATGAACACCCTAGGCCGACAACTCTGGAAGCTTTAAGCGGTTTGGGCACACCGTTTAGAGAAGGTGGTTGTATAACGGCGGGTAATGCATCGGGTGTTAACGATGGTGCCGCGGTGCTAGTTCTTGCTAGCTATGACGCTGCAGTTAAAAACGGCCTGACGCCCATTGCCAGAGTACTCGGTGGCGCTACTGCAGGTGTTTCACCGCGTATTATGGGTTTTGGGCCGGCACCGGCTTCAAAAAAGCTAATAGCGCGCCTGGGTCTTAGTGCTAAAGATTTTGATGTGATTGAATTGAACGAAGCATTTGCATCACAAGGCCTTGCAACTTTGCGAGACCTTGGTATAGCCGATGATGATCCTCGTGTTAACCCTAATGGCGGTGCTATTGCGCTGGGTCATCCACTTGGAATGTCTGGTGCTCGAATCACCGGCTCCGCTGCTTTGGAGCTGAAACTTAATGGAGGTCGCTTAGCATTGGCGACTATGTGCATTGGAGTAGGGCAAGGAATAGCTGTAGTAATCGAGGCTGTTTAATGTCAGATATTTTGCAATTTACGATTATCGTTAAGTTACTGGAGCTAAAAAACTTATGAATATTTGGACTGATAAAGTCG
>JBLHWG010000086.1:0-16013 GCA_047629055.1 Halioglobus sp. | reverse complement strand
CCACTTGCGCAGCCTCTGAAGTGGCGGCTTCTAAGGCAGCAGCTTCTTTGGCAGCGGCAGCTTCAACGTCGATGTGCCAATCGTCATTCTCTTGAGTTGCTAGTATTGCCAATTGCTGTTTGGCAATATCTTCACTGCTGAACATGATCGTTCTATCAGGATCGATCTCAGGGTCTTCATTCTTTGAAGGGATCAATACTTCATACTCAATTTTATCAAAAATTAGAATGTCACCATTGGACAGTATCGCTCGGCTTTCAATCTCTTTGGCATTGACAAGAGTGCCGTTGAGCGATCCCAGATCGGTAACAAACACATCCTTATCAACAACAGCGAAACGTGCATGTTTGCGGGACGCACCAAATTCTAGATCTAGAACTATATTGCAATCATCATGTCTGCCTATAGTCATTTCGCCATCAAGTTCATAAGTCCTGTCATCGAATAAGCTGCGTAAGCGTGGTTTGCTATCGTCCACTTCGCTCATGAAACTTCCCTAGCTATTGAGTTACGCCACGTTAGTGTTGAAGCAATCACGTAGCGCCATTGTCAAGGTCAGACTCAACGCAAAAAAATCTGAAAATTCAGAGCGATGGATCGGCAAAGTTGAACACTTCATGGCGTTGCTACCCATAGTTACTGATCAGACTCAGCGATGAGTTTACAACGATGAGAATGTGCCAGCATCGCAGAAAATTGTCAGTCTGTTTGAGCCGCACACTGACATTATCGTAAAGGGTCTACGCGATGTGCAGTTCGGCCACAAGATCAATCTAGCGACCCAGCAAGATGGCTTCATTACCTACTGCAGAATCGAGGAAGGCAATCCGGCAGACGCCGTTCTGTACATGCCCGTACTCAATGCCAGCCAGACGGTTCCCAACTCGGCTGTAGCTGATGGTTGCTATGCCAGTCAGGCGAATGTGAAGTCAGCCAAGGCGCTGGGTGTGAAAAGAAATGTATTCAGTAAAATGGTTGGACTGACGCTGACTGACATGGGCGTGAAGAAGAAAACCTTCGACCTTTTGGGTGCTTTCGCGCAGGTGTAGAGGGCAACATAATTTTACACGTTGCAAGGTGTCTCGGATATCGGTAGACCCGAGCGCTCTGGCAACAGCGTCCAGCACCACGATGTTGGGCATATGCAGACGAAGGTTTCCTGGTAGAACGCCGTCAGTTCGGCGTTTCGTCCAACGAGTGTCTTTGAGCGAATGATGGCAGCTTTGGCAGTCAAAAAATGCGAAATCAGGAAATATTCCGACTCCTTTGTGCGAACGCTGCATGCCCACATTCAACAACCGCTCGGCATTTTCGAATTGGCTGATTAACTAGAGATTGAAACTGGGAATTGTGCCTTTACGCGCCATGTAGTCGGCATCAACGGAATAGTGAGCAGGTTGATTAGCTGTAAATAGATCAAGTTCAAAGCTAAGACGAGGGTGGGCAGCACCCATGATAACGTGAGTTGCGAATTTGTCCTTGGTGCCCCAGATTTGAATAATGACCCTGCATTGAATGCTGTAACCGAGCACTTGGAATTAGGAAAAGAACTCGAAATATTTATTGCTGACAAATCGGGGGAGTATGAAGAGCAGCTGTCCGAGGCAATAAGGCTGTTTAGTCACAAACAGTACGAAGATGCTGACGAGCTGCTTAAGTCACTTAGAAGCCAGTATCCAGATCAGCCCGATTTGCTCGCTCATCACGCGGAAACGATTGCGATGATGAATGAAGGCTTGTTTTCAGGAAAACCGTTTCATTTATTGAGCCGCTCCCTTGATTTTGATATCAGACACAAGCCAAGCTTGTGGATGATGGCTCTGGTGAATCAACAAATAGGAAATCATAGATCAGCAGTCATACTCTTTAAGCTGCTGAAACGCCAAATGTCACGTGATAGCGGTTCAAGCGAGACAATTGATACCGCCATGGCGATGTGAGTGGTTAGCATTGAAACACAGACTGAAAGTAATGAAGTTGAGGACTGTTCGATAGCCGCCAGTCCAGCGTAGTCAGCGTTGCAAATCGGATAGATCTGATCCAGGAGTAATGGCCACTTTAATTCCGACAATTTGGATTCTGCTTGACTGACCGATAAATATTTTCTCCAATTTTCGATTCGTCGTACATGCTGGCAACTGAGCCCAATTGGTCCATGGCTTTGGATTGAATATCTAAAGTCAATTTTCAGGTTCGTATTTACTAATGCAACGCTATGGATGACGCTCTTTACTGAGTGGTGATATTCGTTCGGCTTCAGAGTAGATAGGGGAAATTACATGTGCGACTCCGTGCTCTTGAAGACATAAGTGCTTAATTTATTGCGCCCAAAAAGAAGTAGGTTTATGGTGGTTGTGCAAGCAGGTGGTGCGCAATCTGCTTCGTTATCACTTTATAGAGTGTCCGAAGAAGTTTGAAAGTAAGCTGTTTGCCCGCACAGCATAAACTGGCCAACACTTGAGATAAGCAGGATGAGTGAAGAACATATACTGATGCTGCACTTGAATACCATCGCAATCCGACACCTGGGAAAATTGCGCTCGCTCCGACCGAAGCTCTTGCCAGTCAGCACGATCTGTCACTAGTTTATCCACCCGGAGTCGCTTATGCCTGTACTGCTATTCAGGAGGATCCGCTGCAGGCAGCGGAGCTGACCTCGCGCGCCAACTTGGTGGCTGTGATTACCAACGGTACGGTGGTTTTGAGCCTTGGCAATATCGGTGCACTGGCCAGTAAACCGGTGATGGAAGGCAAAGCCTGCCTGTTCAAGAAATTTGCAGGTATAGATGTATTCGACATTGAGGTTTCCGAAACAGACCCGGATAAATTCATTGAAGTGGTCGCAGCCCTGGAACCTACCTTTGGCGGTATCAATCTTGAGGATATAAAGGCACCTGATTGTTTCCATATCGAGCGCGCATTACGTGAACGTATGAGTATTCCGGTATTCCATGATGATCAGCACGGAACGGCAATTGTCACCGCAGCTGCCATTATCGATGGGCTTAAACTCGTAGGGAAAAAAATTGACAATGCAAAACTGGTGGCGTCGGGTGCGGGCTCGGCCTCGCTTGCATGTCTGGATCTGTTGATAAGCCTTGGGCTGAACCGGGATAATGTGGTGTTGTGTGACTCTCGTGGCGTTGTGTATTCTGGACGCGATAACGTGGACGAAAGCAAGCGTGGCTATGCTCGGAATACCGAGTTGCGCACATTGGCAGATGCCATCGCTGATGCCAATATCTTCTTGGATTTGTCCAAGGGTGGTGCACTTACAGCCGATATGCTTAAGCTGATGGCCGACAAAACGTTAGTACTGGCTATGGCTAACCCAGAACCTGAAATCCGTCTGGAACTTGCTAAAGAGGTTCGTCCCGATTGCATTATTGGTACTGGGCGCTCTGATTACCCGTATCAGGTCAATAATTCTTTATGCTTTCGATCCACGTTTGATCACCAGTATCGTCCCCGCGGTTGCTCTGGCTGCCATGCTGTGTGGAACATTGGGCCATTTTGCTGACCATTTGAATTACGTGCGCAAGGTTATTGGTACGCGGGATGGTGTAAAGACGTTTGCGGAATTGCAGATGATCGTGCAGACAGATAGGCAGCTTTTTATCTGTGACAGACAAGTCATCGATAATCCGAACGCAGAGCAGATTGCTGAGATCACCTTACTAGCTGCAGAGGAGGTGAGTCGGTTTGGAACCAAGCCCCGATTGCCCTGTTACCACAATCCGGTTTTGGGAGTGCAGAAGATGCGTGATGCGCTCGCGTTGATAAGGTTGCGACGTCCTGATCTTGAAATTGATGGTGAGATGCGCGCCGATCAGGCGCTGTCTACTTTGATTCGAGAAGATGAATTTCCAGACTCCGTGTTGACCTCCAATGCCAATGTGCTGGTCATGCCCAATGTCGATGCCGCCAACATTACCTATAACGCATTGCGAGTTGTCAACGACGGCGTAACGATCGGTGGAGTACTGTTGGGTGCAGTAAAACCTGTGCATATATTATCGTCCTCAGCATCAGTGCGACGCAACGTGAACATGACTGCGCTTGCATCTCTAGGCGCATCTACCGAAAAAGGTGTCTGAATTCGATAGGCCGTCATCACAGTAGGGCACGCAGCCGAAATACTCGGCTGGACATCACTGAAGATAGTGATAGCAGGTAGTCTACTGTCTGTCGCCATAAGGTCGTCAGTGAGTGGCTTGCATCCTATACTTTTGATGCTAATGCTGCCGTTTGTATACGCTTGTATAGTAGAGTAAGCCTTGCGAAACCGACCCACTGAATAAAACAAGTGATACATTATCGTTGGCCGACATCGAGTTTTAAGGCTTTTCTGCCATCGCGATCGACAAGCTGGAACGTATAGCAACACTGCATAAGTTTCGAGAAAACACAGACGCTACTGCCTAGGGCTGAAATTGGCGGTTATATTTCAATGAAAAACCGCAGTGCACGTAACCGTAAGGATTTGCCACGATGCTGTTAGACGCCATGAACCCACAGACTTTGACGGTATTGTTCGCTGACTTAGCAGGCAGTACACACCTATACCAGACCATAGGAGACGTGGAAGCTCATCAGCTCGTTACTGATTCATTGCAACGCATGCAAGTAATCGTTGAGCGGCATCAAGGTTCACTATTGAAAACAGTGGGTGATGCCGTGCTAGCCAGCTTCGAGGAGGCAAATTCAGCGTATCTTGCATCGATTGATATCCAGCGCGAGCATCAAGCACTCAGCTTGTCCGTGCGTGTGGGTTTTCATCATGGCCCCGTCATTCCTGATGGAGGCGATGTGTATGGCAATGCTGTGAATCTGGCAGCCAGAGTGGCTGCGTTTGCCGAGGCGAACGAAATCTGCACTACCGAAGAAACTGTCGCGCAATTGCCAATGCGTAACCGCTCCAGCGCTTCGTTTCTTGCTAGCGTAGATTTTAAGGGCATAAGTACGGCTATGCCAGTGTATCGAATTCAATGGGTAGAAAATGATCAGTCAGAGACTACCATCATCACAACGATTAAACGAACGGACCGTTACCAGAACAACCTCGTGCTCGACTTGGTGGTTGGTGAGAAATCCATACGTATCGATACTGAGAACCCGGTACTCACATTTGGGCGTGCAGCCAATAACGATGTGACTATTGATATTGAATCCGCTTCGCGAAACCATGCAAAGATCGAGTTTGTCAGAGGGCGTTTCCTGATCCAGGATTCCAGTACCAACGGCACGTATATTATTCGAAGCGGGTTATCACCCGAATTCATTCGACGGGAATCTGCTTCACTGGACAGTGCTGGCATTATCGGGCTAGGTTTTATTCCCGCTTCCGAGGCACAACACATCATCAAATTTCGAAGCACTACAGTGGCCGGGTAATATTTCATAGTAATCAGAGCTGAATAGATCACTCTATTAATAATTACTCACCACGGCATCATTGCTGCTACGGCAAAAGACCCCAGAGCGCACGCTTGTCGAACATTAAACATGGGCATTTCTCCTGACTTTATTGGTATTTTATTCCCATTTTAAGAAAAATGCCTAATTTCCTAACTCACGGGAATCCAAACCAACGTCGCATCGTCCACAGTAATATCAGTCTTTTCCAACCCGACAATCAAAGACTCAATGGATGAAGCCTTTGCTTCCCACTCATCCTGAATCTCGTACAAGTCTTCAATCAGCTCGTCTTCCAACGCTTCCCTATCTTCTATAAGGGCGTTGTAACGATTCTCTGCTGTCTTTAGTCGTTCTTCAGACTTGGCGACCATGCGGCCTTTACTTTGACTTCTCCGTAGCCCACCGGTAATAACCGATCGTGTACTTCTACGTCCACCGAGCAAACTGCCTAGAAGGCCACCCGCTATATCCATTATCTGGTTGCTGCGTTGATCTTTCTTACGGCTCTCTGCATCAAACTGAATTTCACGAAGCTTGTCTTCCGATTTTTCAATCGAGGCATTAATACGATCAATTTTTCTCGCCAGCATCTCACGTAGCTTGTTAGCATCTATGTCAGTCTTTTCATCAGCTAAGATTTTGCAACGGTCTTCAAATTCTTCGCGCATCTCACCAATACGGGAGAATACTATTAAATCAGGATTGAAAAATAGCTCTAATTCTTGGGTTCGGTACAGATGAGTTTTTATGGCTTTTTTCGCAGCGCTGAAGTACGTTTTGGTTTTTAGCTTGGCGTCGGGCAATACATAGATTGCACCACCAGGCTCAATCTTTGATAAATCCCGATCATCGTAATCGACAATAATGGCATCATCTGCGTCTAGTGGACCATCGAGTGGAGTGATAATGGCTTCCCATTCTGATGTGTGCTTTAATTTGGCTTTGGTATCATCAAAGAGTAAGTGCACTCGAACTGCCAGTGCTGCAACAAGGCGTTTGCCTTCTGGAGTGGCACCCAATTCATGCGCATATGGTGCTGACGGGTCCAAGTAGCGCACGGTTATCGTATCGGCTGTTTGTGGTGCAACAGCACTCTCATTGTCAGCAAGCTGTTTAGGTGCGGCAGATGATTGCTGAGGCGCTGCGCCAAAGGCGCCACCGGCAGCTATAGTTGCTACAACTGTGGTTGCAGTTTGTCGTAACTCGTCAGTGGTTAGCTGGCTAATTTGCTCGCGTGTTAACGGTCCTGCAAGGTATGACATGGCCCAGCGAGTTGAAAACTTCCGTGGTTTATTGGCACGTGTGGAATGCAGAACAAACTCCCGCTTGTTTAGTGCAGAGATGGTATCGCCGACTTCTTTCAAATCAACCGAACCATCGGATGCACCCATACCGTCCAGCAGCCGTTGCTTGTCACGATCAGTCTGTAATCGGCCAATCATCCACGTGCCGGCATTCGAGATAGCTTTGTAATCGATGTCCACAGGGTTTTGCGTTGACAATACAAGGCCGACACCAAACGCTCTTGCCTGCTTTAATATAGTCAGAATTGGCTTCTTGGAAGGAGGGGACTCAACGGGTGGTACATAGCCGAAGACTTCATCCATATAGATAAGTGCACGCAAATCCCCTGTACCGGGTTGCTGGCGCATCCAAGTAACCATCTTGGACATGAGAAGCGTTACAACAAACTGACGTTCTTGTTCGCTTAAATGTGCAAGTGAGATGATGGCAGCCTGTGGTTTTTTCTCAGTGCCATTGCCATACAGCAAACGCTGAATATCAAGATCTGGCCCTTCACTCCAACTTGCAAATGAAGGAGAGGCTGCCAATCCGTTGAGCTTCATGGCAAGCTTTACGCGATCTGTTGGTGGGAAGAACGTATCCAGATCTATCACACCGAGTTTACGCATGGGCGGTTGCTGCACCAGCCCAATCAACATACCAAGGTCTAGGCTTTTGCCCTGCGACCAGTAAAAATGAATGATGTTCGACAGCAGGATATGTTCACGACTACTCAGTGGATCACCATTGATTCCAACCAATGCCAGTATGGAGGCTGCGAAGCCTTCTATTTCATCCTGGAGAGTTTCTGGGTCGGTGCCGGGTGCTGGGGCATTAAGCGACCCAATGACGTTTAACGGAATTCCCGATGTGGAGCCCGGGGTGTAAATAGAAATATCAGCGGTATCACGTAGTTTTTGAATGCGGGAGGCATCAACGCCGGATCGTTCAAGGCCAGATTTCCACAAGCTCGCTTTTTCGAAGGCGGCTTGCGCAATATCGTCACCAGCTTCTGATTCGCTGATCCACGGCATGAAGTCGGTGGGCAGCAGGTTGGGAAATGTGAGCATCAAATTGCCCATATCACCTTTGGGATCGATAATTAAAGCAGGCACACCAGACTGCAGGGCTTCCTCGAGTATGACCACGCCGAGGCCGGTTTTTCCAGAGCCCGTCATACCCACAATGACGCCATGGGTTGTCAGGTCGGAGGCTTCGAGAAAGAGTGGATCCTGGCCATCCGAATTTGTTCCAAGATAGAAATGTCCTTCTGGTGTATCGATGGCCATGCGCCTCTAAACCTGTGTGTTTGTCTCTAATCCTTAACTATAACAACAGGATGGTGTCAGGTCGAAATTTAGCACCTGAGTTTCCTTATTACCGGCATCAAATTGCCGGGTTGATGCCTTTGCATGAAGCCCACGCCATGTCGCGCAGAGCAAAACCGACATAGTCAGGTAGCGGGGTAGTACCATGTGCGCATCCAGTAGCCCGATAAGTTGTGAATGAATCAGGAAACAGAGCATCAAGTTAAAGCGACGCGTGTAGCCCCGCTCATGTTCGGCCTGTCTGTTCTATTTGTCGTGCTGCTCGCTTCTTTGATCGTGCTGTGGGTTGATATTCCAAGGGTTGCCGAATTGAGCGCTGTTGGCGGCATAGAGTCAGCTAATGACGATGGACTCGACGCTGATCAAATTACGGCTTTAGTAGAGGGAAACGAGCTAGTAAAACAGGTGGAACCATTGGCTCGTTTGGTGCAGTGCGCACTAATTATTCTCTGGCCATTGTTCTGGGTTGAATTCGTTTATTCCCGCCGCTTGAAAGGTCCGCCATCAAGTATTATACATGGCGGAGTGTTTCGCATACTCGCCTGTGTTGTACCGCCGTTGCGTATCTCAGCACCCTCAGCTGCGCACGGTGGAAAAATTTGGCTACCAAAAAGGCGATGGCAGCTACCCGGTAAGGATTTGCACAAAACTCTTGAGCAGGCTTTTGGCAAACCGATGCTTATCATCGCGATGCTTATCCTGCCGGTACTGCTCATCCAGTTTGGTTTGAATTCCTTGGTAGATGCGCATTGGTGGCTGCAGGTGCTGCTGCATGTTTGCACAGGCTTTATCTGGTGTGCCTTCACAATTGAGTTCCTCATCATGCTTAGCGCGACCGATAAGCGCTTTACCTATGTGAAAACTCACTGGATTGACCTAGCCATCATCCTCTTACCTCTCATCTCATTCCTTCGCTCGCTACGTGTGCTGCGGCTCGCGCGATTAGCCAAAGTACAGAAGCTTGCCAAGATGGGGCGGGTGTTCCGGGTTCGTGGACTTGCCATGAAAGCCATGCGAGCGCTTATGCTGCTTGGCTTTGTCAATCGGCTACTGCGTATCACGCCAGAGAAACGGTTGGCCAAGTTGCGCTTGCTCCATAAGGAGGAGACTCAGGAATTAGTTGATTTGCTGGAAGAGATTGACGAGCTGGAGGCTGAGATAGCTGAGTCTAAGGCCGCGATCCCTAGTCGTTAAATATTGCTGGGAATTCTTGCCAGCGTTTTGTGCGAATCAAGGCTGCTCTAGAGTGCGTCTCTTTCGTTGCTCTCTAGAGCCTCTCAGTTGCTACTCATGTGTATTTAACCTGTTGCTCATCTGATTATGTATTCCCATCTATTTCGGATTTTTAGGGATTTTCCTGCTCATTGTCCGCTGCAAAATCTCATAAATTAGCTCAATGGTGGGTATAGAGTATTCAAAATCACAATCATGACAGTCTGACACTAGTGTTTTTGCGTTAAATAACTAAATACCTTCCATCTGTTGGCTGCAATAGTTCGTAAGATTGGTATATTTCAGTAATTACTGAAAATACAGGAATTTGAGAAATCTGTCATGAATCTATCTGCAACGCACCAGAAATTCGTTATTCATTTTGGTGAGATGGGTGCCCGCTGGGGCATGAATCGTAAGTTTGGGCAAATCTACGCAGTACTATTTCTGTCAGAGGAATCGCTGTGTGCTGATGATCTGGTGAATGCTCTGGGTGTTTCTCGATCTAACGTCTCCATGGGCCTTAAAGAGCTCCAGGCCTGGAATCTTGTGCGGCTGGAGCATCATCCAAATGATCGTCGTGAATTTTTTTCTACGCCCGCTGATATGTGGGACATTGTGCGTACGCTGATTGATCAGCGCAAAGCGCGTGAGATCGACCCGACATTAACCGTGTTAAGAGAGCTGCAACTCGATGCGGGTTTCGATAACAGTTCGGAGCACACGAAACAGCGCATCGAGAAAACAACCGAGATGATCGAGCTGTTGACGAAGTGGTATGACGAGATGCGGCTGATTGATTCGCAGCGATTGGAGCAACTGTTGAAGATGGGTGCAGCGGCGCAAAAGGTTCTGGATTTTAAAGACAAAGTCACTCGTAAAGGGGGGAGTTAGTGATGGACGCCGAACTACTCGCACGCATTCAATTTGCCGCCAATATTTCTTTTCACATCCTGTTTCCTACCATCACCATCGCGCTTGGGTGGGTGTTGTTGTACTTCCGAGTACAGTCCAACCGCACGGGTGATGCAGGGTGGATGCAAGCCTATCGCTTTTGGGTCAAGGTTTTTGCCTTGTCGTTTGGTCTGGGTGTGGTGTCTGGTATCACTATGAGTTTTCAGTTCGGTACCAACTGGCCGGGTTATATGGAAACCGTAGGCAACATTGCTGGGCCATTGCTGGGTTATGAAGTACTGACGGCTTTCTTTTTGGAAGCTGGTTTTTTAGGCATCATGCTGTTTGGCGCTACCCGTGTATCTACGCGGGTGCATACGCTGGCCACTTTTCTCGTCGCTTTTGGCACCACATTATCGGCGTTCTGGATAATAGTATTGAACTCTTGGATGCACACGCCCGTAGGTTTTGAAATGCGCGATGGAGTTGCGTTCGCCACCGATTGGATGGCGATTATATTTAATCCGTCCATGCCGTATCGATTTGTGCACACTCTCATCGCATCCGGGCTGACCGTTTCGTTCTTGCTGGCAGGCATCAGCGCACTACGGTGGTTATGGAAAGATAAAAGCCTGGGCATTCGTAAGTCATTGCGTACAGGTGTCTACTTGGCAGCGGCATTGATTCCTGTGCAAATTTTAGTCGGCGACTTGCATGGGCTTAACACGCTTGAGTATCAACCCGCTAAAGTGGCTGCCATGGAAGCTAATTGGGAGACAGGCGGTAATGTACCGCTGGTGTTGTTTGCCATACCGGACGAGACCACCCGAGAAAACAAGTTCGAAATCTCGATTCCCAATGGCGCCAGTCTGATTTTGACGCACTCAGCTGAGGGTGTGATTCCGGGATTGAACGACTTTCTAACCGCAGAGGGTGTCGTGCTACATCCGCCGGTTGCTCCCGTTTTTTTTGGATTCCGTGTGATGGTGGGTATCGGGATGCTAATGCTGCTGGTCAGCTATAAAGTGACTCTCACACTTTATCGTCATGGCGAACCCAAGCGCTGGGAAGCGATGGTGCTAGTGGGTATGACGTTCTCTGGTTGGGTAGCAACGCTTGCGGGTTGGTACGTAACGGAAATTGGCAGGCAGCCCTGGATAGTGACTGGTGTCTTAGACACTGGTAGTGCAGCTGCAGACCATCCGGTACCTATACTGGGGTTGTCTTTAGCAACTTACTTGATCGTCTACATCGGGCTGTTAGCAGCGTACATTGGCACTTTGTGGCATATGGCGAAGAATGCTGCAAACTCAGACGAAGCCAAGGAGCTTGACCCTGGCCAATTCAAAGGTGCCGTCGCAAGAGCGCTGTCATGAATATTGCCGACTATCCGTTTCACGATTGGCTACCTATGGTGTTTCTAGGCTTAATGGGTTTGTCAGCATTGATCTATGTAGTGCTGGATGGGTTTGATTTGGGCGTTGGGTTGTTGTCACCCTGCGTAGACGAACACGATCGCGGTCTAATGATTGCCTCCATAGGGCCATTCTGGGATGCCAATGAAACCTGGTTGGTATTAGCGGTTGGTTTGTTGTTGGTGGCATTCCCAGTTGCCCATGGAGCCATATTAAGCGCACTGTATTTACCCGTATTGTTCATGTTGGTGGGTTTGATGCTTCGCGGTGTAGCGTTTGAATTTAGAGCCAAGGGTCCCGCTAGTCAGAAACGCCAGTGGGACAGGGCGTTTTTTGCAGGCTCACTGATGGCGAGTTTGTCGCAAGGCTATATGTTGGGTAAATATATTATTGGATTACAAACGGGTTTATATGCTTCACTTTTTGCCCTGTTGGTTGCTGTTTGCATAACGGCTGCCTACGGACTAGTAGGTGCATGCTGGCTCATAGCAAAGACAGAAAACGACTTACAACGGCGTGCGGTGCTTTGGGCTAAGCGGCTTTTGGCGGGAACGGCGGTTGGTATGTTGGCCGTCTCTGTTGCGACACCGTGGGTAAGCTCACGGGTGTTTGATGCGTGGTTCAGCTTTCCTAACATTATTGTGCTGGCGCCTATACCATTAGCGTCAATCTCTTTAGTGCTTGGGCTTCACTACTTTTTGCGCTTTTTGCCAAGTGCCACTGATGATCATCGCTGGGTGCCGTTTACCTTAACGGTTGGCTTGTTTCTGTTGGCCTTTTCAGGGCTGGCTTATAGCTTCTTCCCGTATGTGGTGCCGGAGCAATACACCGTATGGGAAGCAGCTGCTGCGCGTGAGTCGTTGGGGATTATTTTGGTGGGCACGCTTATTACTTTACCTATGATTGTGGGGTACTCAATATTTGCTTACCGGGTGTTTCGTGGCAAAGCGACCCTGTTAAGCTATTCCTGAGGAGGCACTGGAGACACCCATCGCTATGTGTTGTGCGTCTCCAGAATTTGTTTGACGACCCGTTCTGCAGCCACGAGCGCACCTTCAAGGTAGCCGTTGTCGCCGGTTGAAACTGCGGCGGTTTCTGAACCTGCCCAGTAGAGACGATTCTCCCACAGCGCTATTGTGCTCACTGTTTGATGAACGTGCGAACCTGGACCGTTCCTGTCCGCGTTGGTCGCCGTTAAATCATCACTCGCCCAGTCCTTGTAAAACACATGAGTCGGTTTTTCTTGGCCGCTTCCAAACATGCGTAAGAGTTGTTCGGTTGCTGCTTGAATGACTTCTTCATCCCGATTAACTCTGGCTGTTGCCGGCAAGCCGACGAAACCAAAAAGGGCATACGGTGGGCCGACGATAGCGGAAGCATCGTGTATCTCTCCCAATGGGCCAATCTCGCTTATGCCGTCACCCGATAGCCCTTTCTTTCGCCAGAACGGAGTGTCATAAACAGCGACGAACTTTGCTTGACCTGCCATCCATGTGGGGGTGTTTTCCATGAGTCGTCGTTCTGAGGTCTCTAGTGCTGGCGAGTAGCTTATTGAGCTGGCCAGAACTCGTGGTGGTGCAGCAAGAACAATTCGGCGGGCATTGATGGTTTTTTTAATACCAAAATGTTCAGTGGTTGCAAGGATACCTCTGCTGTTTTGTTCTACGTGAACCACTCTTTTGTCAGAGTGAATGTGTTCTAAGCTGATGCTATCGGTGAGGCTGTGGACAAGTGATTGTAGTCCACCAGATAATCTCAAGGAGCCAGCCATGGATGCAGTGCCTTGTTGTTGCACAAGTTTGCCGGTCCTGTATTCTGCAATCGCAGCTCCTAGGCTGTGCTGTTCGTACACCCGCGAATCAAGACCCATCTCGCTAATTAGGGAGAGCATGCGAGATTGCCATGGCCAGAACCATGAGGGCCCCATATCGACCCCTGCAGGAATGTCGGCAATGGGTAGTTCGGACAATACTCGACCACCAGGTCGGCTTCTCGCCTCGACAACGGTCGTTTGTATGTTTTGCTTCTTCAGTAAATGCGCAGCGTATAGCCCACTTAAACCAGCGCCAACAACCAGTACGTCAGTGTTCATGACAAGTGTTTCTTAATGCGTGAAGCGTACATGACGTCAATGGTTGGCAATGCAAGACTGAAGGCTGCGAATCTGTTGCTCTGCGGCATCAAAATTATCCGTTGCCAACCAGGACTCGAAACCAGCGCGTAGGACTGGCCAGTCACAATCTGTTATTGCGAACCAGGCGGTGTCCCGATTGCGCCGTTTGTACATCGTGGCTTGCCTGAATATTCCTTCGAACTGAAAGCCAAATCGTTGAGCTGCGCGGCATGACGGAGCATTCAAGGCATCGCATTTCCACTCGTAGCGTCGGTAGCCCAATTCATCAAATACGCGGCGCATCATCAGGAACATAGCCTCTGTTGCCTGACGCTTACCTTGAATGAGGGGAGAGAAGTGGATATGCCCGACTTCAATGACGCCTACCTCGGGTGTGATACGTAAATAGCTCGCTAAGCCACTTAGCTGGCCGCTAGCTTGATCAAGCACTGTATGAAAAAGAGGATCGTCACCTAGGCACTGCTCGCGACACCAGTTTTGAAAATCCTCACTGTGCTTGAAAGGGCCGTAGGGTAGGTAGGTCCAGTTGTGATCTTCAGTATCCAGTAGAAACGCGTTGAACAAGCCATCGCTGTGCTTTTCTACATCAAAGGGTTCCAGCCTGCAATATTGCCCATGCATGATATTTTTCGGTGGTCTGTCGCAGGTTTGCCACGTATTCAACGGTAGCCCGATATCCTGTGCATGCGTATTCTGTTGATGGGCTAGTTCCGGCTTCTGCCAATCGAATTCAAACATTCTAATTACTCGGTTTTATTCGCTCTGTAAAAGCAGTATGGCTTATAACTCAGGCGGAGCTTTTAGGTGTCTCAACATGGCTTGTACTTTGCCAGTCCGATGAAGATCAACATGAGTAACTAACCATTGGTTAACCGTCCACCCGCCGTTGGCCAGTGGAACTTCCAGAAAATCTGGATTATTTTGGACATGGAAATCACTCATAAAGCCGATTCCCAGGCCTGATCGCACGGCATTCATACCCACGTGAGTGTCGTGAGATTTTACGGCTATCTGTTCTTCCTTGATATGTTCTGCTCGCCACTTAGCAAACGGCAGCACCTGACGCTCATCCATGGGTACAACGAAAACATGCTCAGTCATTTCGTGCATATTTTTAGGCATCCCATGCTGAAGAATATAGCTTTTGTGGGCATAGAGATTTAGCTGAATACTCGTGAAAGGCTGGACGATATAGTCAGGGTAATCAGGTTTTGACCCTGCTCGTATGGCGATATGCGCTTCACCAAACTCAAGCCGCGCAAGATCTTCACTAGCGGATATCGATACTCTGCAATTGGGATATTCATGCCGGAATGCGCAGACGGGTTTCATTAGCATTTCCGCGAAGGTTGGAAGGATAGTCAATTTTATCTCACCTTCAAACCCAGCACCTGCACCGCGAATGCGTCCAGCCAAATCCTCAAGCAACTCTTCGGTTTTCTGACCCACTCGCAGCACGTCTTCGCCAAATTCATTGAGTGTGTAGCCCCTGGCATTTCGAATAAAAATACGAGTGCCGAATTCCTCTTCAAGCACGTCAATATGCCGATTGACCGTTGCCCGGTGCAGGCCGAGAGCCTCTGCAGCCTTGCTGACAGTGCCCAACTTCGCAACCTCGTAGGCTGTGCGCAATTCAGTCCATTTATTCATAGTTCATTGTGCTACATATACGCGCACTTTGTGTGATTTAATGCGCATTGTGGTCAATAACTATGCATAGTATTGTGTGTTAAGGACTTCAAACAATCACTTGATCAACCGAGTAGCATCATGTCGCAACAATCCACCATTCTGGTCTTTGCCGCCAGTAACAGTACAACTTCAATCAACAAGCGACTCGCTGTGCATGCAGCCAACGTTCTTAAAGGTGAATTGGACGCATCAGTTGTCATTGATGTTCTGGATTTAAATGATTTCGAGGTGCCGATCTACAGCCCTGAGCGTGAGAAGGAGGGCGGTGTTCCTCAGCTGGCTCAGGATTTTTATGCACGCATTGGTGCAGCAGATGGATTAATCATTTCTTACGCTGAGCACAACGGTACTTACAGCGCTGTTTTCAAGAATATTTTTGATTGGTGTAGTCGAATCAGTATGAAGGTATTCCAAGACAAGCCGCAGGTGGTGTTGTCGAGTTCTCCTGGAAAACGCGGCGGCGCTGGTGTTATGGCCGTCGCACTTGCAGCCGCCCCCTATTTTGGTGGGGATGTAAAAGGCAGCCTGTCTATCGGACCCTTTAGTGAGCACTTCGATCTCGAGGCCGATCGACTCGTTACTCCTGAGCTTGCATCATCGTTGCGTGACTCATTATCGGCACTGAAAGCAGCGTTG
>JBLHWG010000085.1:0-16329 GCA_047629055.1 Halioglobus sp. | reverse complement strand
GTAAACGATACCGGGCAGTTCTGGAGCATTCTATAGAAGGCGTAGGTGGGCGAATACACTTGCCACTGCGGCTAGATATAGACAACCGGCCCAGTCAAATTGTTTGCTATCAGTTTGGCAAGTCCTCTACAACCGTCTGGCATAAAGACCCTGAGGCTCAGGGTAACAGTGTGGTGCTCTACCCATTAACCGGTCGTAGTCACCAACTAAGAGTGCATTTGGCTGATCCAGAAGGTCTTGGTGTGGCTATAAAGGGGGACAGGCTGTACGGGGGTGCTAGCGATGCAGAGCCTGGGAGTCGTATGCTATTGCATGCCGATTTCATAGCGTTTGATCACCCGGTTACCGGCGAGCGCGTATCGATTTATAGTCCAGCTCCTTTTCTTGAATAATCGTCAGTAGGAAATTTAGTATGAAAAATTTTCTGATTGCCTATGGAGCCGCAATTGTGGCTTTTTTGGTGATTGATGGGATCTGGTTAGGATTAGTCGCCAAGGACTTCTACGCTGATAATCTGGGTGATTTACTGCGTAAGGATTTCCTGCTTCTGCCTGGCGTTATATTCTATTTGATGTTCACTGCCGGTTTAGTATTCCTAGCCGTGAGGCCTGGACAACCCGATATATCATTGTTGAATGTTGCCCTGCATGGTGCTGTTGTGGGCCTGCTTGCCTATGGAACCTATGATTTAACGAATCTTTCAACGTTACGTGGCTGGTCCCCGTTACTAAGCATTGTAGACATGGTTTGGGGGACCGTGCTGTCAGCATCTGTTGCGCTGAGCTCCGCTGTTTGCGTTCGGTATTTTAGTTAATGAAAGTGTTGTGAAGCAGCAGTGTGAACTAATTATCCGTTGTAGATGGACTGCTAGTTTGCCGTAAGCTGTTCGAGTGCTTGATAGGAGTCCAACCAAATTTCTGCCAAATGCTCTGGTAGAAAGATCTTCAAATACTCAGAGCATTCTTGTCCTTGCTGTACGTCTGAGGTGTCGGTAAAGTTGCACTGTAGGTAACGAATACTATGCAGCACAACTAACGGCGTAATATCTCCACTATTTTCAGCAATGGGTTCGTGCTGAATTGCTATAGCCTCTGTGACAGCATCTGGCATCATCCAGACTTTCATCAGGTACGCACCGAGTAGGTGCGACGGAACAGTATCGACAAAGTCTTCCTCACTCTTCGTTAGTGCTATTAATTCACCAATATTAGACATCATGCCCGCCACCTGGCAGTGGTTGAGTGATATTCGTGAGACTTTGGCGTAGCGAGAAAACTGATTGGTTAGTGCGTCAATTTTCAATGCTTGATTGTTGATTTCTGTCAGTTTTTGCAAATCAAATTTGTCGCCCTTAAAATTTCGAGAATACTTTTGAAGTCAAAGTGATGTTCCTGACCAAGGTGGTTCCTAGCAAAGAAATTGCTTGTGATACTGATTCAACTCGCTGATTTAGCGCGAAATAGGCAGAATTGACAATTTTAAGAATGCTGAGAGTCAATCCGGCGTCAGCTTCGATGATTTCTGCAACTCTGACGAGGGAGCTGTTTGGCGATGCTAGTTCGATAACAGGTTTGTCGTAGAGTGCCGGAATCGCGGGCAGTGAATCTACCTCTCGCATTAGTGCCGTCAGCTGATCACCAGCTAGCAAGTCTCTCAATCTAATAGAACTGTCTATAGCTTCTGCCAGGATTCTTGCGTCGGCAGGCTTTGCAATAAAACGCTGATTAAGACGAGCGCATTCAAGGTGAATTTCTGCATCTTGATCGTCTGAAAGCGTAAACCGTAGAACATTAGGTCTGTAGCTGCGAATTCTTTCGAGGAGTGCTGCACCATCCATGTCCGGAAAATTTGTATCTGATACCACAACATCAACAGGTAATGACTCTACCAGCTCTATCCCTTCTGCAGCAGAGCTAGCGAAACGAACAGTCCAATCAGGACGTAGCTCGATAAGAAGTTTGGCCATCTGATTGACGAATGAGATATCTTCGTCAATGAGTACAATCTTGGTCATTGGGGTGTCCGAAAAACTGTTCTTCTATCGATAATTCAGGTCAAAAAAACTGCCTGCGCCAGAATTTTAGAAGTGTAGAACAGAACTACATACTGACAACAACGTGAAATGAAGAATTTGCAATGCTTTTAGTCACAACGTAGAAACCCACGTCCTCAGGACGTGTTCAGAGGGCTGAGGCTTTGCCGATAGTCCGACTCAATGGTACTCCTGTAGTGAGCTATCCCCATAGCCTCACATGAGGAATACCAATGAGTCGTTTTAATAAGCTATCACACACGATTTGGCACTGCCATTATCATGTGGTTTGAACACCAAAATATCACTTCAGCGTTTCAGGGAGTTACGGAGTAAGCCGTATTGGGGCAAGCACATCTGGACGAAGGGATATTGTGTGGATACGGTGGGTTTGGACTTTGAAAAAATCCAGGCCTACGTTCGGTATCAGGACAAGAAGGACCAACAAATAGAGCGGCAGCAACTCGGGCTGTAGTTATCTAAATGCTAAGGGGTTGGCTTCCTAGTCGTCTCTGACGGCTAGACATACATGGCCCCTATGAGGCCGAACCAAGCCCCTGCACTCCGCGTAGGGATGTTTTAGTGTTACTTTAATCATTAAGACTACGTTGGCTCCAATGTGTGGAGATACTTACCGATTTTGGAGCGTTTACAAGTAACTATTACCGGAAATATCGGAGTTTTAAGCTTTAAAAGTTAAACTCCGATATTTTCAGAATTAACGAGTGTTTCTGTTTCTTAATGTAAGGTCTGTAGCAAGATTAATGCAAGGTCTAGAACAAACCTTCGATTTCGCCTTCAGCATTCAACTTGATGACTTCAGCTGCTGGCAAACGAGGTAGGCCAGGCATTGTCATGATTTCGCCGCAAACAACGACAACGAATCCAGCGCCTGCGGATAGCCTAACTTCCCTTACTGGTACCGAATGACCGGTCGGGGCGCCTCTGAGGTTTTGGTCCGTAGAAAAGCTGTATTGAGTCTTAGCCATACAAACTGGCAGGTGACCGTATCCAGCTTCTTCCCATTGAGTGAGTTGTTGACGTATTTTCTTATCGGCCAGAACTTCATCTGCACGATAAATACGCTTGGCAATAGTTTCGATTTTTTCAAACAACGGCATTTCATCAGGATAAAGCGGAGAGAACTGTGATGCTCCACTTTCCGCAATCTCGACTATACGTGTGGAAAGCTCCTGGATACCAGCAGAACCGTCGGCCCAATGTTTGCACAAAATAGCTTCCGATCCGAGTGTTTCAACGTAAGCGGCTACTGCTGCTACTTCCGCGTCTGTATCCGTAACGAAATGATTGATAGCAACCACTGCAGGAACGCCAAAAGATTTTATGTTCTCGATATGCCTTCCAAGGTTTGGACAGCCTTTTCTTACTGCCTCAACGTTTTCAGGTCCCAGATCTTCCTTGGCAACACCGCCGTTCATTTTCATGGCACGAACTGTGGCAACTATCACAACAGCGTCAGGTGCCAAGCCTGCTTTACGGCACTTGATGTTCATGAATTTTTCAGCACCAAGGTCGGCCCCAAAGCCCGCTTCAGTCACAACGTAGTCGGCTAATTTTAAAGCAGTCTTTGTCGCTACTACGGAATTGCAACCGTGAGCAATGTTCGCGAATGGTCCACCGTGAACGAAAGCAGGGTTGTTTTCAAGAGTCTGAACAAGGTTAGGCTGCATGGCATCTTTCAAAAGAACCGTCATGGCCCCGTCAGCTTTGAGATCGCGACAGTAAATCGGACTCAGGTCGCGACGATAGGCAACGATGATATCGCCCAGACGTTTTTCAAGATCTGCAAGATCGTTAGAAAGGCAAAGAATGGCCATGACTTCTGAAGCCACAGTGATGTCAAATCCTGCTTCTCTTGGAAAGCCATTAGTGGCCCCACCTAAACTCGCTGTGATCTGTCGTAGAGCACGATCGTTCATGTCAACGACGCGTCTCCAGACAACTCGTCGTGAATCAATTTCAAGGCTATTACCCCAATAGATATGGTTGTCGATCAAAGCAGACAGGAGATTATGAGCAGAGGTTATTGCATGAAAGTCACCTGTGAAATGCAGGTTCATGTCTTCCATAGGGATGACCTGTGCATAACCACCACCCGCCGCACCGCCTTTCATCCCAAAGCACGGGCCTAACGATGCTTCACGAATACAGATGGCTGTTTTCTTACCAATGGAGTTCAAGCCATCGCCCAGACCGACTGTTGTTGTTGTCTTACCTTCGCCAGCAGGAGTGGGGTTTATAGCAGTAACGAGGATCAGCTTGCCATTTGGCTTGTCTTTTTGCGCGGCGATAAATTCAGCGGATACTTTCGCTTTGTCGTGTCCATAAGGGAGTAGGTGTTCGCTACCAATTCCAAGCATCGCACCAATTTCCTGAATTGGTTTTTTGGTCGCTGCTCGTGCGATTTCTATGTCAGTTAGATGGGCCATGGTGTTATTAGATCTCGAAGTGGACGGGTTCGCCCCGTAGTGTGTTGATCAAATTTTATACAGAAACTGCGCCACTGCATGAAAGTAACAGTTGCGCGGCACACGAATCTCTGGTCGTTTTGATCCGTTTGGTCGACTAGTACAAGAATGACCGATTTTTAGGGGCTTGTGTGAGTGCAAAAAAGACGTAAAATTGTCAATTAAAGACATATTGGATGGTGTAGCGATGTTTAAGGTCGGCATAGTCTTAATTGATGGGTTCTCGTTGATGGCGTACGCATCAGCCATGGAGCCAATGCGGGCTGCAAACTTGTTGTCTAAGGAGCCGCTGTATTCCGTTAGAAATCTACCGGTATCTGGTGCAAATTCGAGGAGTTCATCGGGTGCCCTGATCAAGGCAGATGCCTATTTGGGTGAGCAGGTTGACTTCGATTTGTTGCTTATTGTGGCGGGCAAGGAGGCAGGGTCGTACCGCAACGCACAACTTGAGAACTGGCTGCGACTGTTGGCGAGTCGCGGGGTGCTAATCGGTGGAGTGTCCGGTGGGCCGCTTGTGTTGGCACATTCTGGAGTAATGGATGGCTTTCGAATGACCATTCATTGGGATCATGTCGATGCACTCACGCAGATATCCCCAAGACTTGTAGTCGAACGTTCCTTGTATGTTCTTGACCGAAATCGTCTGACGTGTGGGGGCGGAACTGCTGCGCTCGACATGATGCTGGCTCTTATCAAGTATCAACAAGGGCCTGAAATTGCGTTGAAGGTTAGCGATTGGTTCCTGCATACCGACTTAAGAGTGGGCGAAAATGCACAGCGTTCTGGTCTTGCGGAACGTTACAACACCAGCAATGAGCACTTGTTGAAAGCGCTCGAGGCCATGGAGAATCATATTGCCGACCCCTTAGAGCTTTCGCAGCTTGCAGCCCTGGCAGACTTGGGAGCACGACAACTAAACCGACTGTTTACAAAATACCTTGAATCCAGTGCCGTGAATTTTTACAGGCAATTGCGGTTGAAAAAATCACAACAACTATTAATCAGAACTTCACTATCTGTACACGATGTTGCTCTGGCGACAGGTTTCGCTAATGGCGCACACTTGAGTAAAAGCTTTAGCGACCGTTTCGGACTTTCCCCAAAGCGATACCGCGAAGTCTCTCGGACCGAAAACTCTGTATCAGCGCTTGATGCACCAGATGTGATTTGAGGGTTCGTGGAAAAACTGCGTGCCGTTAACTGATGTTCGTGAATACCCGTTCAACATCAGCGTGCTGTAAACTCCACCTTGATAAGTGGCAGCTCGCTTCAAGGCTGTTTTAAAACAACGAGTAGCCTTGGCATGCACGTCCCTTCATGCGAATAATTGACTGGTGAGTATTGAAACAACCACCCAGGAAGTACTGGGTTCTGCTGCACAATGGCTCGAAGACGGGCACAAGGTCGAACTGGTTACAGTGGCGCGCACGTGGGGGTCATCACCCAAGCCACCGGGCTCTATTGCTGCAGTGCGCCAGGATGGGGTTATTGTCGGGTCTGTGTCTGGCGGATGTGTAGAGAAGCAGCTTTCTGAGTCGTTTCAGGGCACGCTTAAATCGCGTAATCACACGCACATTGTCGATGACGATCAGGCCAAACGCTATGGTTTAGCGTGTGGTGGTCAACTAGAGCTAGTGTTTGAGTCTTTGAGCGACGCCACAACGCTTAGACAGATTCTGAAGCGTCTGGAACAACGTGAACGAGTGAAGCGACGTGTATCCCTAGGGAACACTGACGCTGAAATAACCACGGCTCAGCGCAGTGATCAATTTAGTTGGGACGGGAAACAGCTTCAGCAAGTCTTTGGACCTTCATGGCGTGTTCTTATCGTAGGCGCTGGCCAATTGGGACGTTACGTTGCCGAATTTGCTGTGGCCTTGGACTTTGAAGTGATCGTCGTAGACCCGCGAGAAGCGTTTCGCAAAGCTTGGAAAATTCACACTGTGCCCTTGCTGTCCAATAGCCCCGACGATGCTGTTCTTTCGCATGCCAACGACCCCATGAGCGCGGTACTTGCTCTCAGTCACGATCCCAACATAGACGACTTGGCCTTGCTCGAAGCTCTGCCGGGTAAAGCCTTTTATGTGGGTGCTCTAGGGTCGATTAGAAATTATCAAAAGCGTTGTAATCGTCTTGCAGGTTTAGATGTGCCGGCAGATGCAATTGCAAGACTAAAAGGCCCGATTGGACTACCTATTGGTAGTCGAACGTCGGCTGAAATTGCCATCTCCATTATGGCAGAACTTATACAAGTGAGAAATTCCCTGCTATGAATACAGCGTCTTCAAAGGCCGCCTCTCCCATTCGGGGGTCAGTGCCGGGTCCGGTTCCAATACCTGTATTGATCGCTGAAGCAATTGGTGCAGGAAGGCATCAAGTCGATGCTGCAATAGAATTACTCGATGGTGGTGCTACGGTACCTTTCATTTCGAGGTATCGAAAAGAAGCCACAGGTGGTTTAAGTGATTCTCAATTACGTCTTTTAGATGAGAAGCTGGATTACCTGCGTGAGCTGGATTCTCGGCGTTCATCGATAATTTCCTTAATAGAAGAGCAGGGGAAATTGAGTGATCAACTAGCTACGCAGATAGCAGCCGCGCAGACAAAAGCTGAGCTCGAAGATTTATATCTTCCCTATAAAAAGAAACGTCGTACCAAAGGGCAAATCGCTATCGAGGCAGGCTTGGAGCCATTGGCCAATCTACTGTGGAATGAGCCAGACAGGGAACCAAACAATGAGGCATTGAGCTTTATTGTTGCAGGAGTGGATGGTGGTGATCCACCAGTGCCCGATGAGAAAGCAGCTTTAGATGGCGCTCGGTTTATCCTAATGGAACGTTTTGCTGAAGATGCATCTCTTATCGCCCGACTTCGTGAGCTTATACAGAACCAGGGTTTCCTATGTGCGAAGTTGATCTCAGGGAAAGATCAGGAAGGTGCAAAATTCCAGGACTATTTCGATCATCAAGAAAGCTTTGCACGTATACCGGGGCATCGAGCGCTTGCTATGTTCAGAGGTCGCTCTGAAGGTATCCTGTCTTTAAACCTGTTGTTCAAAGACGGGGATTCCTATAGTGACGCTACTTGTATATCAACGGTTGGATCGCATTTGGGTTTCAGGCATCAGCAGAAAGCTGCAGATGACTGGCGGGCCCAAGTGGTGTCATGGACTTGGAAAGTGAAACTCTCCTTGCATCTTGAAAGCGAATTGCTTTCAACGTTGCGTAGTCGCGCTGATGCAGAAGCAATTAGTGTATTTGCGGCTAACTTGCAAGACTTGTTGCTAGCGGCTCCGGCAGGTCCCAGAGCCACGTTGGGGCTTGATCCCGGATTTCGGTCTGGTGTTAAGGTAACGGTTATCGATAGTACCGGTAAGGTGGTCGACCATACCGCAATCTTTCCTCACAAACCGCAACAGCAATGGCCGCAAGCGATGTCAACGCTGCATAAAATGTGCGTAAAGCATTCGGTTGAGCTCATCGCAGTTGGTAACGGTACCGCAAGTCGTGAAACGGAAAAGCTGGCTGATGAACTTATCCAGATAATCCGCAAGGATAACAAAGGCACGCTACTAACAAAGGTTGTGGTCTCTGAAGCAGGCGCCTCTGTTTACTCAGCATCGAAAACCGCTGAGGATGAATTTCCTGATCTTGACGTGACCATCCGTGGAGCAATATCCATTGCCAGAAGATTGCAAGACCCCCTAGCTGAGTTGGTAAAAATTGACCCTAAGGCCATCGGTGTTGGACAGTACCAGCATGATGTATCGCAAACCGCACTTGCCAAGAGTCTCGATGCGACAGTTGAAGATTGTGTAAACGCTGTTGGCGTTGACTTGGACACGGCGTCTGCTGCGTTACTATCCAGAGTCGCCGGGTTAACGTCGACTATCGCGACCAACATAGTGGCCTATCGTGATGAGCAAGGTGCGTTCAAAAACCGAAAAGAACTGACGAAGGTTCCCAGGCTTGGTCCAAAAGCGTTTGAACAAGCGGCTGGTTTTCTGCGTATTCCAAACGGTTCTGATCCTTTGGATGCGTCTGGTGTACATCCGGAAAGTTACCCTGTCGTACAGCGAATTATAGAGTCTCTGAAATTACCCTTAGCTGAGGTTATCGGTAATTCGGCAGTGCTGCGTACGTTAAGTGCCGAGCAGTTTGTAGACGAGAAATTTGGCGTGCCCACCGTAAAAGACATTATCGCTGAGCTTGATAAACCTGGCCGAGATCCACGCCCTGAATTTCGGGCAGTACAATTTGCTGACGGAGTCGAGAAGGTTTCCGACTTGGTCCCTAATCAAATACTGGAAGGTAAGGTTACCAATGTGACAGCGTTTGGTGCATTTGTGGATGTTGGTGTTCATCAGGATGGTCTTGTCCATATTTCGGCACTAAGCGGCACGTTTGTTAAAGACCCACGCGATGTTGTCAAGGCTGGTGATATCGTTAAAGTCAAAGTGATGGCTATAGATATAGCTCGTGGGCGAATTGGTTTGTCCATGCGCATGAGCGATGACGCTGAAGATACGCAAGAACGCGGATCACGGCGACCGAGTCCCGCATCGGCTGGAAGACCACAAGGAGCTCATAGAGCGAACGCTGGTAACGGTAAGAAGGCAGAATCTAAACAGCATCGTCCAGCACAGCAGCCGGACATGGCTTCGGCGTTGGCTTTGTCGCTTAAGGCGGCCTTAGAAGGGAAGTAGCCCTGTAGGGATGTGCCAGCTGCCTGTGAAGCGCTTTTTAGCTTTAGGGTTGCTGGCTTTCATCTGTTTATTTTGTGTTCTGGCTAGGGTTGTGGGGGTATATAGCCAGAAAATTAACCTTTGACTCCTCAATCAGCGACGATGGCAGCCGCTTCTCATAGAGATTCTGTATTTGGATGATTGGTAGTCGTTTCAGTATTTATGCCCTGTATCCGCAGTGCAATATTTCAATTCATCAACTTTGGGGGTTTCAACAGCAAAACACCGTTTATGCGACCGGAAAATCCATATTTGATAGATCTTGCAAAACCCAAGTAGGCGAGCTGATGCTCAGATATAACGGCGGTGGTCATGCAGCTGCGGGTACCTGCCAAATTGACAACGATAAGGCAGACGTTGTACTCAATGATTTAATAGCAACGATTAACGCCAACGAAGTACCCTTGGCGAAAGCTGGGTAGAAAAATTCTTTGTGTATTGTGGGTTAAATTGTTAACAGATGAGGTGAACTGTGCCACAGGTAGTCCATCCACAAGATATTTTAGGGGGGGACTACTAGGGTGTAGTACCCTAGTCGCACTGTCAATTTACGCGGATGCTCTTCATGACCACCGAAGAATTTAAGGATCCTTCCGCTACAAAAAAGGTAATGCTGGCCAGGGAACCAGTAGAGCTTTACAAGATTCTGAAATTCGAGTCTTTGGTTAATAGTGGCGCCGAAGCAAAATTGGTCATTGACGATGGGCTGGTTAGTGTCAACGGCGAGCTGGAACTTAGACGACGTCGGAAAATCCGCGAAAACGACATTGTGGAATTTGATGGTGTGCGGATGTTTATGGGTCTTCTCCAACATGGCGAGTAGTCGAGAGCTAGACTGTCGCATCCAAAGATTCTCGCTTATACGCGAGCAAATACCAATAGTTATGGCTGGAACATTCCTTGCGGCTCTGGCTCTGTTCTTTTTTCTCGAAAAGGGCTTGTCTACCCAAGTTCGAGGTTTTTGGCTTGCTTTGGTTGTGCTAATAAATTTTTTGCGTGCGCTGTGTTTGCGCTATTGGTTTACTCACAAAACCACACGAGACAACATAAACCAACGTATCATTATTGCGTGTGTGTTGGCATTTTTGATGTCGTCTGCTTTTGGTCTGCATGCCTATATGGGGATTAGTGAAAGCGACGTATTAACCACGCTCCTCATACTGATGATCTTAACGGGCATGGTCGCTGCTGCCGCCGGAACCTCGGCCTATATACGCCCCATGTTTTTATTGGTCGTGGTGCCATTGATGCTACCGGTAACAATAAAAATGTTCGGGTTCGAGCAAGAAATTTGTCAATGGGTCTCGGGAATGATTCTTGTCTTTCTGATTATTTGTACAGGAGCCGCTCAAATTGTCAACGCATCGGTGGCCCAATCTATTGATATGCGATTCGAGAATCAGGATCTGTTGGAAGACCTGCAGCTTGAAAAGCAGCGAGTAGAAAAAGCGCTAATTAGAGAGGCCCAAGCTAATCAGGCAAAATCAAAATTCATAGCGGCTGCTAGTCATGATCTGCGTCAGCCCATGCATTCTCTGCGTCTGTTTACGGCAACGCTAGAACTTCAGACCCGTGACACACGCCATAAAACCCTAGTTTCTCAGATAGATACCTCCGTCAAGTCCTTAGAGGGGCTTTTCAACGCGCTACTGGACATCTCCAAGTTAGACGCCGGCACAGAGCTAGTCAACAAACAACATGTGCAGCTTCACAGTCTATTGCTGCAACTGCAGTCCGATTTTCAGCCACTGGCAGTGGGCAAGGGAATCGAGTTTGTTTGTGACGTAGAGGATTGTATTGTTTATACAGACTTGGTTTTGCTACAACGACTCATTAGAAACCTAGTCAGTAATGCAATACGCTATACATCTACTGGCACTGTTACGTTAGCTGCCAAACAGCTGGGTGAATCTGTATTGATCTCTGTTACGGATACAGGTCCGGGTATTTCCACTAAAGATCAAATCCGTGTGTTTGATGAGTTTGTTCAGCTCAATAGCGATCAACATGCAAGTGGAGAAGGAATCGGCCTTGGGCTAGCAATCGTAAAACGAATATCTATATTGTTAGACATACCCATTTCACTTGTTTCAGAGCCAGGTTTAGGGGCAGTTTTCTCTGTGAAAATTACCTGTGGACAATTCGATAAGGCTGAGGATAAGGCTGAGGATAAGGACGGTGAAGTTAACTACCTTGATGATGTAGAAAATTTATTCGTCCTTGTTATTGATGATGAGCCAGCAGTCTGCCTGGCGGTAGAGGTGTTGTTGGAAGTCTGGGGCTACGTTGTTATGACCGCGATTTCAGGTGACGCGGCCGTAACGCAACTGCGAGAAATTGATGAAATTCCGGACGTCATAATCAGCGACTATCGACTGAGCAACAACGAGACTGGAGGATCTGCAATTGAAAAAGTACGTAACTACCTGGAGCAAGAAATACCGGCCATCATCATAACGGGCGATATTGCGCCGGGGCAATTATCGGACATGAAAAAGTTAGGCTTACCCATGCTCTATAAGCCGTGTGAGCCGGATGAACTGAGAAAGCTGCTTGTTCAGCAGGCTGGTGTATCCGGTAACACGGCGGCGTACCATCAGTTAAGTCCATGTAAGGCAACTTAATCCAGATTACGAATTTCCAAAGGCGTAGGGTCACCATCGGGAATGAAGCCAAACACACGACCGTAGAACGCTAGTTCTGATTGGATGGCTGTCATGATGGAGTCGGCCTGCCTGAACCCATGTTGTTCTCCCTCAAATTCAATATAAGCGACTGGAATTCCTCGTTTATCAAGTGCATCAACAATCATACGAGATTGATTTGGAGGCACTATGGCGTCTTCGGAGCCTTGCAAGATAATCATGGGAGCATCAAAACCCTCCACATGATTGATCGGGGATCGCGCTTTGTACACATCTGCTGCTTGAGGCCAGGGGCCGATTAATCCGTCAAGGTAGCGCGATTCGAACTTATGGGTATCGTTAGCCAAAGCTTCTAGATCTGCCACACCATACATACTGGCACCCGCCGTAAACGTATCGTGAAACGCAAGTGCGGATAACACGGTAAAGCCGCCAGCGCTGCCCCCTCGAATAATCAGGCGTTGCGGATCGACATCACCTCGTTCAACTAGATATTGGGCGACACAGACGCAGTCTTCTACATCAGCTATGCCCCAGTTACCGTCGAGCTTTTTTCGATACGCTCGTCCAAATCCGCTGCTACCGCGATAGTTAACATCTACAACAGCAAAGCCGCGACTTGTCCAGAAGCGTATGGGCAGTGAAAGTTGCGATCTAGCTGCCGACGTGGGGCCTCCATGCGCTAGCACAATCAATGGTGGTTTATCGTCAGTAGGGCCGGACATTTCAGGGTGAGCAGGTGCGTAGTATATGGCGTAGGCCACGTCTTCTTTATCAGCCCCAGTAGGGAAGGTGAGAATCTCAGGTTCAGTTAAATATTCGAGGTGCAGCTGGAGGTCCCTGGGCCCCCTAACTTTGTTACCGTTAAAAAAAACGGATGCTTCGCTAGACCATGAAGCACTGGTAAAGCTCACCGCAGATCCTGACGTTCTTATACTCTGGAAATTGGTTTGATCTGCATATCCGTCTAGATGATCGATACCGTTATTATAATTTGCAAACACAACAGAGCCATCTGCTAGGAAGCCATAGCGCGATAGGCCGTGTACCCAGGGTGGGTATCCAATTTCACCATCAGTTTCAAGAATTGGTTGCTCATTTCCTTGCACATATAAGTGCCAGAGATCTGATTTGTCGGATAAGTAATGAAGTTTTCCGCTCGGTGACCATGCAGGTTGAACGATGGCTTCGTTCTTTCCGCCAGCGATAGCGCGACAGTTTTTCAGTTCAATGGACGACGCGCTTATATCGATATCTGCCAGCATAAGCGTCGTATCATCCCATGGCATATTAGGATGGTCCCATTGCACCCATGCCAGTTCTTTTCCGTTGGGTGACAACGCTGGGGAGCCATAAAAATCTGCACCCGTGGCTAATTCAATGGAGTTGCCAGAGCTGTTGGTGGCTACAGCAATTAATAAATTCTGGGGCTCGTTAGTTATATCGCTGTGTTTTTCGTGAACACTGATTAACCATTGTCCGCAGCGTGTTGGCCTCATATCAGCATAGCGAAGTGCTTTAGCAGTTTCTGGTTCTGCGCTTATTACTTCAACATCTTTTCCAAGGTCTAACTGCCGCAGCCTTTGATCTGAATAGTCTACATACCAAAGCACACCATTCTCGGCCCACCAGGCGCCACCGCCGTACTCATGCATGGTGGTACGTACATTCGCACCGGTGGGAGTGACTTCTTGTGAGTTGCCGTTTTGCCAGTGCATGATGGCAACACGGCCTCCCTCGGAAGGCCTTGACTCGGCCCACCAGACACTCTGTCCGTCTGGGACAACTTCACTGATCCCCGTGGCACCGGAGACCAGCATGTTGGCAGTAATTGGAGATGGCCAACTACCGTAAGGTGAGGTTTTTCGTACAGTCACAGAGCTACCGTCCCGCGGGCTGGTTTATCGTGTTCTATGGTGAAAATCATTCCATCTAGGAGTTCTGCAAGGTCTGGTCTTGCTGAAGGTCCATTAGATAACGCAGCGATCTGAACGGTAGCATCGGGTCGCAGGCAGAACACGGCGGGTTCTGCAAACCGGCCGTCAGCTTCGTCAGGAGTAAGTGGATCGCTGATGTAAACACCCAGGTTTTTCATATCAGATTCGGATAATCCATAACCAATGGGGAAAGTCCAGCCAAATTCTTTAATATCTGCTTGAGCTTTTTCTAGTGTATCTGCGGAAACCACGGTGATAGTGAAACCTGCCGCAACCCACTCGGACTGCATGGACTCGAGAATGTTCAGGTATTTCTTACAGCGACCACAGTGCTTGCCACGATAGACGATAATGAGCTGCCAGCCATCATTAGCTTGTCCAACGTTTTGCACGTCTCCGTTTGTCATCTTGATGTCAAAAGCCGAGAACGCTGCCCCTGCTGTGGGCTTGGATGTCTGATTAGGCATAGCTGAGGCTTTCATCGCTGTTTTTGGAAGTACTATGAGTGTACTACTGTACAGCGGGTTTCCACTAACGCTACCAGTTTGTTGCGTCTTTCAATGAAACTAAGGAATTTGTGTTCCCACCATGCCTCACTCGTCGACCCCTATTGTTTTAGACGACAGTATTGCTGAGTTTGTATGCAGCGCGTTGAGTGTTGCAACTGTAGAAGTTGTTGAGAGAATCCAATCGCTCTGGGGGGATCAGGGACAGATACTTCGACTTAGAACAGACTCGAACAGACATCCTACCTGTGTTTTGAAACACATCAGCCTGGATACTCAAGCTCATCATCCAAGAGGTTGGAACACAAGCACATCATTTCAACGTAAAGCGACATCGTATGACGTAGAGCGCTGCTGGTATGAGAATTACGCCGATGAGTGCGATGTAATCTGCAAGGTGCCGCAGCTTCTAGGCACGCAAACTCAGAGCAGCGATAGTCTTATTTTACTCGAAGATTTATCCAGCGTATATCCGTTGATACGCAGTAGTTTAAGCGTAGGTGAAGCCAGAGTGTGTCTTGAGTGGCTTGCACACTTTCATGCACAATTTCTAGGGAATCCTGGGCACAGGCTATGGCCAGAAGGATGTTATTGGCACTTAAGTACTCGGGCTGATGAATTTGCGGCTATGCCGGAATGTCGCGTTAAGCGGGCTGCTAAAAAGTTGGATGCGAAGCTTGCCGGCGCTCAATTTAAAACCTTAGTTCATGGTGATGCAAAGGTGGCCAATTTTTGTTTCAGCCCCACATTGGATTCTGTAGCAGGCGTTGATTTTCAATATGTCGGTAAAGGTTGCGGAATAAAAGATGTGGTGTATTTTCTGGGTAGTTGTCTTACGGAAGCTGAATGCGCAGATAACGAATCAGCATTACTGGAGCTTTATTTTACAGCTTTGAGAAACGCCCTTAGTGACAAGCATAGTCTACAAATAATTCATGACATTGAATCAGAGTGGAGGTCGCTCTACGGCGTCGCCTGGACTGATTTTTATCGTTTTCTATTGGGGTGGATGCCGACGCATCAAAAGATAAATTCTTATACTTTGTCGTTGTGTGAGCGGACGCTGTCCGACTTGTAAGAATCCTCTTTATCCTGATTCTAAAGGCAAAACCCATACACTTGTCACTTTGTAAAGTAGCCCTACTTATTGCCTTCCTGAAAATCCTGTATAGGTTCTACTAGTTTTACAAACTTCACAGTTCAGACGTAGACAATGTGTCGGATTCAAAACCACAATGTCAACAATATTAATAGGGACGTTAAAAAATAATTTCATGATGATATCCAGTAAATTTATTCAAGCCGGTGTTTTTTTTGTAGCATCAAACGTTCTATCGGCTTGTGGTAGTTCTTCGGTGACAACGGTCACAGAGGCTCAGAACGATGCACCAGCAGCTCCTAACGTACCTGCGGCCCCAGGCGCACTAACAGTGCCTGCGACACCGGATGTAACAGTAGGAGTCCCAACTGTGCCAGCAGCTCCTGATGTACCAGTAGTCGCCCCAGATGCACCAACTGCACCTGTGCTGAATCCAACACCAACTACGCCTAGCAATGATGCAGCCGGTAGCGCATTGATTCCTACTAATGTCGCTCTGGACGATTTTTCAGGTGGCGATGATGACAGCCCCACCGCCGCTGAGAGTGCTTCCCTGGCGGGTCCATTTGTCAAGGATATTTCCCGCAGTGCCGGTCCGCCATCGGTTCCCAGAGGGCTGACGTTACTGTTAGCGTCGGACAACTGGCTGGAATTTACCTGGGCGCCCTCTGTCGATGACCAATCCGTAGAGGCCTACGAAATCTATAGAGACGGCCAGTTAATTGCCACTATTCGAGGGGATACCGGATACGAACACGACTACCGTAACTGGCTAAGCACATCCTTTATGGATTGCAACTACACGCGATTTATCTATTGCAACAGTATTCAACCGACCCCAGCCACGAGCTACAGCTACAGTGTTGCAGCTATTGAT
>JBLHWG010000084.1:0-16466 GCA_047629055.1 Halioglobus sp. | reverse complement strand
ACTGTGGCAAAAGACACCTAAGTCCATGCGAATTCAGCTGGAGGGGCAATTGCCACCCGATGTTACGGCCAAGGATATCGCTCTGCACTGGATAGCCAAACTGGGAACATCAGGTGCACTGGGTCATGCTATTGAATACTGCGGAAGCACCGTAGACGCCCTCTCAATGGAGGCCCGTATGACACTGTGCAATCTGTCTATTGAAGGTGGCGGCCGATTTGGAATGATAGCCCCAGATGAAAAAACACTGGCCTACGTTAAAGGCCGTCCTTTCGCTCCGGAACAAACACGCTGGTCTGCAGCGACTACTCAGTGGGCGACACTCCACACTGATGAACATGCGACATTCGATAAGGATGTACAAATCGATGCAAATTCACTTGCGCCAGTCGTGACGTGGGGCACCAGCCCAGAGCAAGCAGTATCAGTTGATTCCTGTATACCGGTCCCAGCAGACATGAAGCCCGAACAAGCTGATGCAGCTCGATCTGCTCTGGAATATATGGGACTACACGCAGGCCAGAAGATCGAAGGCATTTCTATCGACCAAATTTTTATCGGCTCCTGTACCAATGCCCGCATCGAAGATATTCGTTTAGCCGCCGCCATTTTAAACGGGCGAAAAGCCAAGGTACCCGGATTAGTCTCTCCAGGTTCTACAGCCATAAAGGCACAAGCTGAGCGCGAGGGCCTCGATCGTATCTTTATAGATGCCGGCCTGGAATGGGTTTCATCTGGCTGTTCCTCATGTGTGGGTATGAACGGTGACACTGTCGAACCCGGAAAACGATGTGCATCCACTACTAATCGGAATTTTCGAGGACGCCAAGGTCGCGGCTCACGTACCCATCTGATGTCACCCGCTATGGTTGCTGCCGCTGCAGTGGCCGGCAAAATTGTTGATGTTCGTACGATGAGTAAACTCGGAGCCTCGATATGAGCGGCTGGTCGGAGCACACAGGAATCGCTGTGGGCCTACCCATAGACAACATTGATACTGATCAATTAATTCCTGCACGATTCATGTCTCAGCCACGTGCAGCCGGCTATGGTGACTTTCTGCTGCATGATGTTAGACGCGATAGCAAAGGCGAGCTTGATCCAGACTTCGTTCTTCAAAAACAAACATCCGCAACCGTGTTGATCGCAGGAAGAAACTTCGGCATTGGCTCCTCAAGAGAAGCTGCTGCGTATGCGCTACTTGATGCGGGATTCTGTGCAGTTGTAGCCTCAGGCTTTGGCGATATTTTCGCAGCCAATGCGGTCAACAATGGACTGTTGCCAGCACAAGTAGAGAATAATAAGCTCGATGAATTGCAAAAACTTATCGGCTCTGATGCGACGCCCTGCACTATCAATTTATTGAATTCAACCTTAAGCATTGGCGCTAGCACTGTGCCCTTTGACCTGGATGAATCCTGGCAAAAAAAACTCATCAGCGGTTGGGACGATATTGACCTGACGCTTGCCGAATCGAGGCGCATAAAAGATTTTCGAATACGCTATTTCGAGGGTGCGCCCTGGACCTTGCCTAATCGAAACACGGCAAATGACATTGGTTGATTTTATCGCACGCTTTTTCACAACCAGCTATAACACTGGTACAAATGACGTACGCTTATCGCGTTCAACACTACACAAGGCAATACAACTTTGACCTTGAAATCTTGGAGAAACATTATGAAGAAGTCTGTTTTAAACGGATTACTGGCAGGGACATTTCTGCTGGCAAACGCTGCCCACGCAGAAGATACCATCAGCGCGGTTCATGCTTTTCCTGAAACTTTGATTTATACAAAAAGTTTTTTGGGTTTCGTAGACAAGGTTAATGAAGCTGGCAAAGGTGTCATACAAATTGATGTCCGTGGTGGTCCAGAAGCCATCGGTATGTTTCAACAACCGGATGCTGTGCGCGACGGTATTGTTGATATGGTTTACACACCGGGCAGCTTTTATGGCGGAACCGTTCCCGAAAAAGATGCCATGGTTGCTTCAAACCTGACAGCTGTGGAAACACGCGAGAACGGTGGTACCGAATTAATGGATCAAGTCCATCAGGAAAAAATGGGCGTTAAGTACTTGGGTTGGTTTGACAGCGGTGTTTGCTACAACTTGTGGACTCGCGACGCACCGGCATTTGACGATGATGGCAATCTGAAAGTTGAGGGTTTGAAACTTCGTGGCAATGCCGTTTATAACGCGTTCTTTGCCAACTATTTAAACGCACAGGTCATTGATCTGCCCACAGGCGAAGTTTATTCTGCATTGCAACGTGGCGTGGTTGATGCGACGGGTTGGACACAAATCGGTTTGATTGATCTTAAGTGGAATGAGTTTCTAAACTATCGTATTGAGCCGTGCTTTTTCTCCACAGACTTAGGCGTTGTCGTCAATATGGAAAAGTGGAACAGCTTAAGCGATGAATCCAGAACAATTCTTCAGGACGTTGCCATTCAGCACGAGATTGACAGTGTTAACGCTTTGCGTGGAAAGCGTGATGAGGACTTCACAGCTCTGGACGCTGCTGGTATGACAGTGGTTTCGCTTGAAGGTGAAGCCAAAGCTAACTACCTTGCGGCTGCTCGTGAAAAGACCTGGGAGCGTATGAAAGGTCTTATGGCTGACAGCCCACAGGGTGATGGAAACTATGACAAGCTGATCGGTCTGTTCTATGACGAATCCGCAAACCAGTAGCCATTGAGTTTTTGGAGCCCAATACATGACACTACTGACCCGAAGCTATACAACCATGCTTTACGCTATGGCGGGCATTGCGGGAGCAACGCTTGTTTGGTTGATGGTATCGGTCATTTTGTCTGTCGTCATGAGAAATGCAGGGCTTCAACCGTTTGCCTGGTTGTTTACTTCCGCCGAGTATGGTCTTTTATATATGACCATGCTCGGCGCTCCTTGGTTAGTTAGAGAAAAAGGCCATGTTCACATTGAGCTGGTCACAGCCATACTGCCTCCGGTGTGGAGACAAATTGTCAGTCGGCTAGTTGCCTTTCTGTGTGTACTTGCCTGCCTCATACTCGCTTGGAAGGGACTACAGCTTTGTTTAACAAACATTGAGCGCAATGATTTTGACGTTCGCGCCTATTATTTTCCACGTTGGTTACTCACAATCTGTTTTCCGCTGAGTTTTGGATTTATGGTGATTGAATTTTCCCGATTTGTGTTTGGAAAAGAGCTACTTCATTCCGGTGAAGCAGGGATACACGAATAGTGGAATGGTACGAAGCACTGGCCCTACTGCTGGGTACCATAATTGTGTTGATGGCTATCGGCATGCCAGTCGCATTTGCATTTCTAACCGCCAACATCATCGGTGCCTGGATTTTTATGGGAGGCGAACGAGGTGTCAGCCAACTACTCAATAACGGATTGGGATCTCTCACCAAATATGCCTTGGTCCCGATTCCCTTGTTCCTGTTAATGGGGGAGATATTTTTCCATACCGGGCTAGGTGGCCGTATGTTTAACGCCATAGACCGGCTGCTGGGAAGACTACCAGGCAGGCTAAGTTATGTGACCGTTATTGGCGGTACAGCATTTTCCACGCTATCTGGTTCGTCAATGGGCTCCACCGCCCTACTGGGATCGTTAATGGTCCCGGAAATGAATAAGCGCGGGTATAAGAAGCACATGAGTATCGGCCCTATTTTGGGAACGGGTGGCCTTGCGATAATTATTCCGCCCTCTGCACTCGCCGTTTTACTGGCAACGCTTGCGCAAATTGATGTTGCAGCCTTGCTTATCGCAGGCGTTATTCCAGGCTTACTCCTAGCCTCTTTCTACATCGCACTAATAGCGATTCAAACTCGTATAGACCCGTCGGCAGCCCCTGCTTATGAAGTTGAGTTCTTATCGCTAACAGGACGATTGAAATTATTACTCACAGATGTTGTACCTATGGTTGGCGTCATGGTGCTTATCATTATCTTAATGATCAAAGGCATTGTGACACCGTCGGAAGCAGCTGCCTTCGGCGCTTTAGGTGTTTTGATACTCGGAATTATTTATCGTTGCTTGTCTTGGGATGTCCTTAAAAAATCAATAAATGGTACGTTGCGAGTCACGTTAATGGCGTACCTCATCGTCTTCGGCTCAGCCACTTTCAGTCAATTGCTCGCGTTCTCTGGTGCATCCAGAGGCTTAATTACTTGGGCCACAGGCTTTGATCTTGACCCACTTGCCATGTTACTAGTCATGTTCTGCGTATTGCTTGTGTTAGGCATGTTCATGGAGCAAATTTCCATGATGCTCCTCACTGTTCCTATTTTCTTTCCACTGGCTCAAACTCTCGGCTTTGATCTTGTATGGTTTGGCTTGATCATGCTACTGGCGCTGGAAATCAGTTTTACAACACCTCCATTCGGACTGCTGCTCTTTGTCATGAAAGGAGTATCGCCACCAGACACCACTATGCGAGAAATCTATCTGGCAGCTATGCCGTTTATTGGGTGCTCATTGTTGTTAGTAGCGCTGCTGGTGGCGTTTCCACAGATTGCGTTGTGGTTGCCTTATTTGGGTTAGACACTAGACATTGCATCAAGCAGCGCTAATGCATCAAGTTGCAGCTTAGCGCGAATTAGGTTATCTCCGTGAGTTTGCACTGAATAGTATGAATCACCGGCAAAGTGATCCTCCAGAAAACGCTCGCATTGCCATAAGCAGCATCGTACTGCACCCCGGTGTATCCGAGAAGTCGTCATAGTCGGATCATTGTAACCAGACTCCATTGCCAGTATGGCCTGTGTACAGTTAATACTATTAACAACTAGGGATCGAGCGTCTGCATTAGGACTACTAGCAATGTTGGTCAGGGATGGACGCTCTGCATCGGTCTGCTTGTCTACTTCATCGGATGATAACCAAGCTCGCAGTAACTCACCCAGGTCAAGTGCTGAGTCTCCTGTGCCGATAGTGTCAAAATCAATTAGTGTTAACGAACCATCTGGTTTACGAATGAAATTGGATGGCTTGGCATCTCGGTGAACAACTACTTGGGCAATATGCAATTCGTTGTTTAAGTCGCTACAGGATTTATGGTATTGAGCCCAATCATCAACAATGCCGCGTTCTTCGACAGTCATTTGAGCACCATGCTTAATTAGGTTTTCAATTGACCCAGTAGACTCGCCTGACCAGGGATTTACGCCCGTGAATTTAGTTTTTTCAAAATCAGCAACTGAAATGGATTGGTGAAAATAACTTAAGGTGTTTGCCATAGCCTCAAACGATGACAAGGACAACTGTGCTGTCATGTCTTTGCCGCGAATGTAATGTCGGCGAATCCAGCGCCCTGAATTGGTGTGCAGCACGCACTCGCCCGTCGCCGGCCATGATAGCAGTTTGGGGCTTGTCTGCGCTGGCGCGAGCACATTGTTGATAAGATTTTCCAGCGCTGATGAGTCTTTGATAACCCGTGGATTAAGACATTGGATAATGAACTGTGCGTCTATCGTTTGCACCAGATACACATCATGAATTCGTCCGTGCATCGAACACGTGAATTGCGTCGAAGTATCAACCCTAACCCCACCGGTTCGGCACAAGCTATACAGTTGTGAGTACTGATCGGAACTAACGGGCGTGTGCATTGCAATTGTTGATGATGACGATGGAGAGAATTGGATCCAGGAAACTACGCTAGTGCTTGCCCTTCTGCGTCAAACACATGTAAGTGTGAGGGGTCCAATGATAATCCAATGGATTGATCAGCCTGTATGGCTGTATTGCCACTGCAGCGGGCCAATAGTTGGCCAGCACCTTCTACCTGAACATAAATAAAGGAGTCTGATCCCAGACGTTCAACGACCTCTACTGTCCCTTGTAAATGCCCCTCACCGCTTGCGACTGGTTGAACATGTTCTGGCCGTATCCCCAAATGGCGAGCTGATGATTGCCCAGGTAGTTCAGGTAAATCAATAGTGTTTTGCGCATGAGTGATGCTCAACTGACCCTGCTGTGCATGAACATCAATTAGATTCATAGTCGGTGATCCGATGAATCGGGCGACGAATAGATTTGCAGGCGTCTCATAAAGCTCCATGGGGGTACCGATTTGCTGGACGATGCCATGATCCAACACGACAATTCGATCTGCTAGTGTCAATGCTTCAACCTGATCGTGCGTGACATAAACCATGGTACTGCCGAGTCGCTTGTGAAGTTTGGCAATCTCCAGACGCATTTCCACACGCAGGGCTGCATCCAGGTTCGATAAGGGCTCATCGAATAAAAAAGCGCTAGGATCACGAACCATAGCGCGCCCCATCGCAACACGCTGCCTCTGGCCACCTGATAGCGCTCGTGGCAATCGTGCCAATAGTTTTTTCAGACCGAGAATACCTGCCGCCTCGTCTACTTCTGTTTGCCGTGCTTCATTATCCTTACCCTGAATCTCCATTGAGAAGCCCATATTTCTCGCAACATCCATATGCGGATATAGAGCGTAGGATTGAAAAACCATGGCAATATCCCGAGCTCTTGGAGGCAGATCATTCATGCGCTTGCCGTCCATACATATTTCGCCAGAGCTGATACTTTCCAATCCCGCAATCATTCTAAGTAGTGTTGATTTACCGCAGCCGGAGGGCCCTACCAGCACAATAAATTCACCTTCTTCAAATTGAAGGTTTATATCTTTTATGACCTCTTCGTGTCCAAAACGCTTGTACAGATGGTTGATGTTGATTTGAGCCATCTCAGATACCCGTTTGGAATCGTGAACTGAACAGATTGCCTGCCAGTGTGTAATGAGTGAGCGAACGTATCATCCTTTTACCGCCCCCGCTGTGAGCCCTTTTACCAGATAACGCTGAATGAATATAAAGAACAGACAGCTTGGCACGAGAGCGAGTACACCCGCCGCCATCATTTGCCCCCAATCCACTGAAAACTTGGAAACGAAAGTGAGCAGCCCCACCGGAAACGTCATGCTTGCATTGGAGTTGATAAGCATCAGAGCAAAGAGCAATTCGCTCCATGCAGCTGTGAATATAAAGCCCAAAGTGGCGGCCAATCCAGGAAGAGTCAACGGAAGGATGACTTTACGAAGCGCTTGCAAGCGGGTGCATCCATCCATCATCGCAGCCTCGTCCAAATCCTTAGGTATGCCGTCGAAAAACGATTGCATCAGAAACGTTGCGAACGGAATGTTGAATGCGGTGTAAACCACTATCAGGCTCGTAAGCGTATTTAGCAATCCTAGCCCTGCAATGATTTTGTAAATTGGCGCTATGATCATCAACAGCGGAAACATCTGTGTTATCAGCAACAGGATTACCACAATGGTTTTGCCACGAAATTGGAAACGCGAGAATGCATACCCTGCAGCCGCTGCAATTACAGTTGTAATGGCGGCTGTACCCAGCGATACATACACGCTATTCCTGAAGTACACCAGAAAATCTGAATAAAATAAAACCTGACGGAAATTTTCGAATGTTAAGGTACTTGGCCACAGCGCCGTACCTTGCGTGTAGATAAGTTTCTCTGGTGTTATCGCAATTTTAAGTAGCCAATACAGTGGGAATAGCGCGAACAGCACATAACACAGTACGGCAAGATATCGCCCAGTTGTCAGGATGCTTTTCATTGCTCGACCAGCTTAAGTGACTGACGCATACGCAGTAACACAGCGGCATACATCAACAACAGAATCAGCAGTACTACAGCGATGGCTGATGCGTAACCGAAGTCAAGTTTACGAAATGCCGTGGTAAATATATAGGTCGATAAAATCTGTGTGGAATTGGCAGGTCCACCGCCTGTCATAACAAAAATTAAATCAGCGAAGTTCGCGACCCATATAGCACGCAGCATCACCGTGATCATGATCATGGGAGCGAGAAACGGCAGTGTGATTTTCACAAAACATTGCCAGCTACTTGCACCATCGATAGCTGCTGCTTCATAAAGATCACGGGGAATGGACTGAAGCGCTGCTAACAAAGTGATGGCGAAAAACGGGATACCAAACCACACATTCGCAATGATAGGCCCCCACAGTGCCGTATCAGGATCAGACAAAATATTGTACGGTTCACTGAGAATACCCATTGCCGCCATCCAATGCGGCAACGGACCTATAATCGGGTTGAACAACCATGCCCAGATCAGCGCTGACAAAAATGTCGGAACTGCCCAGGGCAAGAAAACCAGGGCCTGTACAAGCCGTCTGCCATGGAACCCGTGGTTTAGCAGCAATGCCAAACCCAGCCCAAGGAAGAATTGCAGAAAGACAGAAGCGATCGTCCAGTATGCTGTGTTTTTAAGGGATTTCCAGAACTTTGCATCATCTTGCAAATTGCGATAATGCTCCAATCCTATCCATCCTGACTCGAACGGATTCAATAACGAGATGGCCTGAAACGAATAGGATATGCCGATGATCAAAGGCACCAGCATAACCAATGCAATTAGAATCAGCGTGGGTGAGAGATAGATCCACGGTTCTGCCAGCGCAATAAGACTGCTGCGCAATGATCTAGCTGGCGGCGAAGTGTTCGAGCGTTTCAGTTGTAAGCCATCAGAGTTAGTCATGATGAGAATTAGGATATGCCGCTGATAAGTGGAGAGGCCAGCACAACGCTGTGCTGGCCTCTCTTTTAGAACGTTTCAGCATCATGCTTGCCACTGGAACGTAGCATCCCTGGACGGGCTACTGACTGCTCTTCCATTTTGCGTATTCTTCGGTCAAGAAATCAGCCCATTCTTTGGCGATATCCTCGGCACTACGCTGGCCCAGCAGTGCTTCTTGAGAGCTTTCCAGTGCAATTGAATCAGCAAAGAATCCAAATTTTTCCAGATACGTGGGCATGATTGTAGGTACATATTCTGGGCTGTTCAGCTCCGTAAACCAACCTTCAAATTGTTCTGTTTGAAAGTACGGGTCTTGGTCAGCACCTTCGTGTATGGGTATGACGCCAACACGTTGGGCCCAGATCTTGTTGCTATCGGGTGAAGATAGGTGAGCAACAAGCCCCCAGGATTCATCAGCATGATCAGTATTCTTAAAGACTGACCACCCAGCGTAGCCTATGGTGGGAAACGCCTTACCACTAGGTCCTACCGGCATAGGCGCAACAGCGAAATTTTCAGCATCCATACGCTCCGCAATTGCAATTAGTGCATCAGGGTCTTGGTCTAAAAATGCACACGTTCCGGAATAGAAGCCAGCAACAATCTCATTGAAACCCCAACTTACAGAATCCTTAGGCGCATACCCTTTTTGATACATGTCGATGAGAAATTGTATGCCTTCTATAGAACCGGGTTCATCCAGGCGGCTTTTGCCATCTTCGGTAAAAAACTCATTAGTGCCATTCATCGTGGCAGCAAACATGATCCAACCATTGAGCCCACCGGGACCACCGCGCAGACAGTAACCTGATTTACCTGGTAGTTCAGAAACCTTCATTGATGCGTCCATGAACTCAGCCATGGTGGCTGGAGGACCATCAACACCTGCTTCGGCGAGTAATTTTTTGTTGTAAAACAGAGCGCGCAAGTAGAAACCGTAAGGAATCGTATACATGGTGCCGCCTGCATAGCGGCCCATATCCAGCGACTTTTGCGTCAATGTGGAACCGTGATCCCAACCTTCGACGTTTTCTTCCAAGGACATCAGCATGTCGTTGCCCGCGTACAAAGCTAACCAACGATCTGGCATCTCCACTACATCAGGGGTGTCACCGCCAGCAACCATCGTGGCGAATTTTTCAAACGCCTGCCCCCACGGTAACGATACGATTTCGACTGTCACACCGGGGTTAGCTGCCTCGTATTCAGCCACCATGCCCTCCAGTGTTTCTGTTCGTTCGGGGCTTGTAATAACTTCCACTAATTTAAGCTTGGTGTCTGCCTGTGCAATGCCACTTCCTAATCCCATACTCACTATCAGCGACAAAACGGTGCTTGCCATAAGTTTTTTCATCAGGTCAATCTCCTTTTTATTTAATAATACGGTTGGGTCTTTACTGTTGTTTCCTACGCTTATTGCATCGCCTTTGATATGGCTGAGTTTAAGTCATCCCACAAATCATCGACGCCTTCCAAGCCCACGCTAAGCCGCACCAGATTCTCTGGAACGCCAAAACGATGCATGGAGTTTTCAGCCTCAGCTTGCGCCAGGGCCACACGAGCTGGCAATGCCAGGCTCTCGAATCCGCCCCAGCTAACACCTAATCGGAACAGTGTTAGTGCATTGCAAAAAGTACGGATATCTACGGTTGGTGCGAATTGCACCGAGAACAATCCTGATCGTCCCAAAATACCTGATGCGGGATCGACAGTTGCTGTATTCACACGCTCTACTGCTTCAAGTTTTCTGAGCTGCTCAATCAGTGTATTAGCCGATTGCTCGTGCCTCTGCATACGCGGCACCAACGTGCGTAGTCCTCGCGTTAGTAGAAACGCTTCGAAAGGTGCCAGCTTTGCGCCTAATAACGGCAACGTCAAGTCCCTAATGCGATGGACTATTTCCTTGTTTGAAACAACAACCCCTGCAACTGTGTCAGAGTGTCCCGATATGTATTTGGAAGCACTGTGCAGTGATATGTCGATTCCGTGTTGTAGTGGGCGTTGAAAAACAGGTGTTGCCCATGAATTGTCGATGACAGTAATCGCGCCATGACGCTTAGCGTGCCTAGCAACGATGGCAAGATTCAGTGTTTCAAACATCAAGCTATTGGGGCTTTCCAAATACGCGACTGCTACGCCTTCCAACAATCCTGAATTGCCTTCCAATTCTTCCATAGTGTGGTAGCTGGTATCAATTCCAAACGGCCGCAGAATGCGCTCAAACAAACGATAAGCATCAGGGTAAGGATGGTTAACACAGGCGATTCTATCGCCTGGTTTTACTAGCGCCAGCATGGTCGCTGCGATACCGCCCATTCCAGATGCGAAGGCCACTGCTGCTTCGGCTCCTTCAGCCTTGGCCATGGTCGATTCAAACGCTGCAACGGTTGGGTTCTGAACACGGGTGTATATGGCTTTGTCAGTGCGACCTGCCATGCGATCTTCGAATGCTTCATAGCTATCGAAAGTAAACAGTGATGACTGTACGATGGGTGGTGTTACAGAGCCGCTTTCACTGTCGAAGGCTTTGCTGAATAATGTCGCAAGCCTATCTGTCGTGGAATATATTCCAACATCTGTGGGTTCGTTGTCAGTGGGCATTGACGAACCCCTTTACTTCATCGTCCACTATCTGAGCGATGTGCAACATATGTTGAACAGCATTTTCGGTGTCTCTGCTAACAATGGCATCCGCAAGCGGACCGTGCACAGGAATTGAGGATTCGCCCATTAGGGGCACGCCGAAAGGATCACGGTAAATGCTATGAAACACGTTGTGAATTTGCCGGCTCAGTTGCCCGAACAAAGGGTTTCCACAGGCGTCGTGGATTGCTGAGTGAAAGTACCCATCCGCTTCACGCCAGTCTTCTCCACTCGCATGAATATCAAGCAACACATCAGCCCGCTGTCGAATAAGTTTACGTTGCTTTCTGGTTGCCAGTTGGCTGGCTAGTCGAACAGATTCGACTTCAAGTGGGCGCCGCACGCCATTGGTACGCAGGAGGCTCTCAGCCTCGAGTTTCAATGTGATGGGAACGTGAACTGAGTTAGAGGTTACCTCCGCTGCCAGCACAGTGCCTGCGCCTTTATTGCGCGTTACAATCCCCATGCTTTGCCAAGCTTTGAGTGCCTCGCGAATGGTTGATCGCCCGACACCCAAACGGCTTGCTAGCGCTTGTTCTGGAGGGAGTCGATCGCCAACCTGCAAGTGTGCTTGTTCAATCATGACAATCAGTGCATTGATCACCGATTTATCCAGCGAGGGATTGGCAATTGGGCGTAACAAATGTACCGGCGATGTTGCAGGTAGCTGCTTTTTCGTTTTGCTATTACCGTTGGATGAAGCAGATTTGCTAATCAAGGGTGTCCACTCTTTGGGCGTGTATTATTAATATCAGATTGTCTGACAAAGTACAAATATTCGTGTTTTTGCCGCGCTCCTCATACCTGATGGTTCGCTGGCAATCGAGTGTGCAAGCGCGCCTCATATTGATCTTGTCGTTAACACCTTGCAATCTGCGGTGGCTGACAGGTAGCCTTCCGGTATGACTAATCATGCTGATCAAGCTGTCACTCAACCAGCAAGCACCGGAATTGTGATTATCGGTGGTGGAGTAGCTGGAGTGTCGGCAGCACTCTTTCTGGCAGAAGCTGGCATTGCTACAGTGCTGTGTGAGAAGGGCCGTATTGCCGGCGAACAGTCGTCGCGTAATTGGGGCTGGATCCGCAAACAGGGGCGGGCCTTTGAAGAACTCCCACTAATGATCGAAAGCGCTCGCCTGTGGGAGCGAATCGCTTCAGAACTCGACGAAGACATCGGTTTTCGCAAGGGGGGCTCAACCTATCTAGCGAGCACTGAGGCTGAGCTTGAAGAACGTGCGCGCTGGCTAGAAACAGCCAAGGGCTTTGATGTCGATAGTCGACTGCTGGATACAAAACAGACTGATAAGTTGCTCGATCAGACAGATAAGCGTTTTGCTGGCGCATTGCACACGCCTAGCGATGCGTATGCAGAACCCGCGCTAGCGGTTCCCGCGATAGCGCGTTTAGTCAAAAACAAAGGAGGCACAATCCTGGAAAATACGGCTGTGCGTGCATTGATACGTGAAGCGGGACGCGTCTGTGGTGTCGTCACCGAACACGGTCCCATCCGTGCCGATGGTGTCATCCTGGCTGGCGGCATTTGGTCACGCAGCCTGCTGGAGAATGAAGGGGCAAGTTTTCCGCAACTCGCGATTCGATCCTCAGCGTTACGCACTAAGGCTGCGCCGCTTATCGCCAGCAGTACTTTCGGCGCACCCACTGCCTCTATACGTCGGCGCCTAGACGGCGGTTATACCATCGGCCGTTCCGGCGCTGCCGCATTCGACATCACTCCGGCGTCACTGCGCCATTTTGGCGCATTTCTTCCTATCGTCAAAAAACGTTGGGGGATACTTAAACTATCTCTGGGGCAATCATTCTTCGGCCCCATGGGTTATCACCGCTGGAACGCAGACCAGGCTAGCCCTTTCGAAGCGGTGCGCACAATGGATCCAACACCTGACCATAGATTGCTGGATGAAGTTATGAAAAGTGCGCAGGATCTCTACCCGCAACTCAGCCAATCACGCCCAGCGCAATCGTGGGCGGGAATGATCGACGTCATGCCCGATGAGTTGTGCACCGTTGGCGAATTACCAGAATTACCAGGGCTCGTATTGGCTACAGGTATGTCAGGACATGGTTTTGGGCTAGGGCCGGCAGTGGGTATGCTAGCCGCCCAAGTGATAACCGGTGAGACGCCACTGATAGATCCATATGGCTTAAGCCCAATTCGTTTCCGCAACCCAGTGATCTATAAATCGAGAGAGGTTATTGCGACATGACAGAAAATACTCATTGCCGCGATGTGCTTATCGTAGGCGCTGGCATCACCGGAATTGCCAGTGCCGTGGCGTTGGCTGAAAAAGGCGTCACAGTCTCTGTCGTCGAGCGTTACCATCCCGCCGCCATGGCCTCAGGCTGGACACTTGCTGGTGTCCGGCAATCGGGCCGTGATCCTGCTGAGCTTGCTCTGGCTAAGCGGGCTGTAGAACTTTGGCAAACGCTTGATGTACAACTTGGCTCACCGACGGGCTACCGCCAGAGCGGCAACCTGAGACTGGCGCGTAACGAAGAAGAAGCCAAGGTTATTCGTCAGCTTGTGGAGACACAAAGTCAAGCTGGACTCGACATCGAACTGCTGAACCCTGCAGAGCTGCAGAGGCGGATGCCAGCTTTGAGTAAAACACTTTGTTGTGCTTCCCTGTGCCCAAGCGATGGCCAGGCTGACCCACTCGCCACAAGCGCGGCCTATCGCATTGCAGCGGAACGTCTGGGCGTGCGCTTCTTGACGACAACCTCCGTACATCGAATAAATATTGAGGCTGGACGATTTCATTCTCTAGATACCAGCGTTGGACAGTTGCAAGCCAGCATCTGCATTCTGGCCACCGGAATCCAAACTAATGATCTTTTACAACCACTAGAACTAACAGTACCGATTCAGTGGGCGTTGGTGACGGTGATACAAAGCGAACCACTACCCGCGTTACTGACGCCTGTGATAGGCGTTGCCAACGCCGATCTGGCATTACGTCAGCAAGCCGATGGCCGTCTGCGCATGACTAACGGTGCCGAATTCACCGACGCCAAACTGGTCGAAGAAGAACGTACACCTTGCGTACACATAACACCTGCTTCAATCGAGGCAACGCAGGCTCGAATTGCTCAGGTGCTGCCTGCAGTATCCGGTGCTTCCATTGCTCGCAGCTGGGGAGGTTTACTGGATATGACCCCAGATGGTTTGCCTATCATTGATCACCTACCTGGCATTGAAGGCGTAATTGTTGCTGCCGGTTTTTCAGGCCATGGTTTTGGTATCGGACCTGCAGTGGGTGAAACGATCGCAGAACTTGCTACGCAGAAAACGACAAGCCTACCTCTATCAGCTTTTGCATTTGATCGGTTTAAAACTAAAGATCCACGTAATAACCAACAAACCAAACCAAAACCGGAGTTGCACGGGTGAGCCGAAACGCCGTCAGAACTCCTCCTTTTTCCGACTTCGTGGTGGTTGGTGCAGGATTGGTCGGTGCGTCGATAGCATGGGGACTAGCCAGAGCCGGAGCAAATGTCATCATATTTGATGCAGGTGAGGATCGGATGCATGCCTCAGCAGGAAATTTCGGCCTAGTCTGGGTTCAAGGCAAGGGTGCCACAGAGCCTGACTACGCGCGTCTCACTCGACGCTCAGCAGAAGCATGGGCAGCATTCGCCGAAGACTTAGCTCCATCGGACCATCTGCAACACCAACAGTGTGGCGGGGTCAAAATTGCATTGTCTGATGAGGAGCTATCGCGCTTTTCAACCGCCATGGAGCGCCATCACAACAATCCTGATTTTATAGACAATGACACGCGTTTAATTGATCAGAAGGAATTGCGGGAACTCATACCAAGTATTGGCCCTGATGCAGTCGGTGGCACATGGTGTCCGCACGACGGGCACGCGGACTCGCTGGCAACACTGCAAGCTCTGCACCGAAAATTAGAACAACACCCACAAGTATCCGTGGTGCGTCAACGTGTCGAGAACGTAGATCCCAGCTTATCATCAGCCCGCTTTAGTTTGACAGCCGCTGGTGCCCATTTGTTTACTGATCACCTGGTTCTAGCGGCAGGACTTGGCAACCTGGCATTGGCACATAAGCTGGGCCTGCAGGCCCCCATCAGACCAGAGCGGGGTCAGATTCTGGTTACCGAGCGAGCACCCACTTTTCTGAATGTTGCTTGCCACAACGTTCGGCAGACCGGCGATGGCACAGTGTTGTTGGGAGACAGCCATGAGGATGTCGGTCTCGACACAGCCGTGACTCAACAAGTCACACAGGCAATCCTACGGCGCGCAGTGCGCACGTTCCCACATCTGGCGCAGCTGCGTTTGCAGCGCACCTGGGGTGCGTTGCGAGTACTCTCGCCAGACGGTTTACCGATCTACCAGTGTTCCAAAACCTATCCCGGCGCGTCGCTTATCACTTGCCATAGCGGAGTTACGCTGGCCGCAGCGCATGCGTCCGAAGTTGCCGACGCCCTGCTCTCAGATCGCCTGAACGAAACCTATCCATCTTTTAGTACAGAGCGCTTCGAGAACGTCGTATGAGTCATCCACTAGAACCGCTCTGGCAAGCAGCAGATGAAACGATAGAGTGCGAACTTGATGCCGAGATCTTGCTGCATGTAAACGGCCATCCATTGATCGCAAAATCGACTGACACTGTAGCCACTGCGCTATTACGCGCTGGCTACACACACTTCGCAATCAGTGCGAAAACTGGACTGCCGCTAGCACCAACCTGCTTGATGGGGGTGTGTTTTGGCTGCGTGTGCACAATCAATGGCCGAACCGGCACGCAAGCCTGCCTAGAGCCCGTACGAGATGGTCTTGTCGTAACAACGGATAATTCAACCCAATGAACGATAACGTTGACGCAATCATTGTAGGAGCCGGGCCTGCTGGATTGGCAGCAGCAGCCGAACTTGCCAAGCACCAACTCAGTGTCTGTCTGCTTGATGAACAAATTGGCCCAGGTGGACAGATTTGGCGTAATACCAACCCTACACACATGTGGCCGGGAGTGATCTACAACCCAGCCAGTACGGTGATTGATATAAGCGCCCAAGAGACTATCAACGTCACCTGGTTGCAGCACTCACCCGACGGCAAAGTCATGCGGGAAACGCCGGCGCACGCCCTGATCATCGCAACGGGTGCAATGGAACGCCCACTGTTGTTTCCAGGTGTGCAACTGCCAGGTGTGATGGGCGTCGGCGCGGTACAAAGCGTGCTCAAACAAG
>JBLHWG010000083.1:0-16468 GCA_047629055.1 Halioglobus sp. | reverse complement strand
AACGATGATTGCATACAACCTGGCCAAAGGTGAAGTCACAGCCACTGCAGGTGGCGAGATCGGAATGGGTCGTCTTGGTTCTGTGACGTTAGGTGATGAGCTCGATGGTGCTATGTCTGATCCATTCGTCTATGACGCATCTAACGTCAACGACTTCAAAGACATATTTTAAGATAAAGACCCCGGGCTGGAGTCGAAATAACCTCACATTTTGACGCCAGCCCTAATGGCTCGTGAAAGAATAATCCTAATGCCAGTTTGTTGGAGAAGACCGAATTGCCCTCACCCGCCGTTTCCTTGCCAAACCCTGTGCTCTCGCTCGACAGGATCGTTAAAGATTTCCCTGGCGTACGCGCACTGTCTTCAGTATCGCTTGATCTGTTTGCAGGTGAAGTTACGGCGCTAGTCGGAGAAAACGGTGCGGGCAAATCCACTGTCGTTAAACTATTAACGGGTATCTATCAACCCGATGGCGGTGTCATTAAGTTAGACGGCAAGGCTGTATCACTTTCAACGCCCATCGATGCAGCGCACAACGGCATAACTGCGATTCATCAAGAAACTGTCTTGTTTGATGAGCTTTCGGTGGCTGAGAATATATTCATAGGCCACTCACCTCGCACACGATTGGGGCTGGTGGATTGGAAAAAAATGAATGATGACGCAGCAACGTTGCTGGATCGTATTGGCTCAACGGTTAAACCATCTACCTTGTTGCGAGATCTGGGCATCGCGAACAAACACTTGGTGGCAATCGCCCGGGCATTATCCATAGATGCGCGTGTCGTGATCATGGATGAGCCCACTGCAGCCTTGTCTCACAAGGAAATTGAAGAACTGTATTTACTGGTAGAACAGCTTAAATCAGATGGCAAGGCCATACTTTTCATTAGTCACAAATTCGATGAAATATTTCGCGTTGCGGATCGCTATACCGTGTTTCGTGATGGTGAGTTAGTGGGATCCGGAAAAATAAAGGATACCAACTCAGACAGTTTGGTGGAGCTGATGGTTGGAAGGTCTATCGATAGCGTTTTTCCACCTCGAATCAACCAACTCGGTGAATCGGTTCTACAGGTAAAAGGTTATTCCCATCCCACGGAATTCGACGATATTAATTTCTCATTACATCGAGGAGAAATATTAGGTTTCTACGGTTTGGTCGGTGCAGGTCGTAGTGAGTTTATGCAGGCTCTATTCGGTATTACTCGCCCAAGTGCAGGCAGTTTGTTTATCAATGGCAAACAACTAACGCCGAAGAGCCCTGCCGATGCAATTGCTCACGGACTGGTTTATGTGCCAGAGGATCGAGGCACTCAAGGTGCCATCATAGCACTTCCCATTGTGGACAATATCGCCCTACCTTCCTTACAACTTACCTCAAACAAAGGCTTTATCCGAGTGGCTCGCGAGTATGCTCTAGCGCGTCAGTACACACAGCGCCTCGAGTTGAAGGCAGCCGCCCTCGATCAAAGCGTAGGGGAGCTCTCTGGTGGCAATCAGCAGAAAGTTGTCATTGCTAAATGGCTAGCCACTCAGCCCCAAGTCATCATTCTAGATGAACCGACAAAAGGGATTGATATAGGATCTAAAGCCGCCGTTCACGCATTCATGCGCGAACTGGCCTCTCAAGGGTTGGCAGTCATCATGGTGTCATCTGAGATCCCTGAAATAATCGGTATGTCTGACAGGATCATCGTCATGCGTGAAGGGCGCCAAGTCGCTGAAATAGATCAGAAGCAGGTCTCACCGGAAAAATTGGTTCGAGCTGCGGCTGGGATTGACGAGGCACGTATTGTATGAGGTCCATTAAACTTTCACGTGATGCGGTACTCGCGTTGGCGTTACTAGCTCTAATAGTGCTTGTCTATTTACGCTTCCCAGCGTTCGCGTCCCCTGATTCGCTACTAAATGTCTTTAACGACACATCTATTCTAATAATTCTCGCTCTTGGGCAGATGGCGGTCATCCTCACTCGATGTATTGACCTGTCGATGGCTTCAAATTTGGCTTTAGTGGGAATGTGTACGTCAATGCTTAATGCCGCACTACCGGGCATTCCGATACCGATGTTGGTTCTCATGTCGATATTATTAGGCGCTTTACTTGGCAGTATCAATGGACTGTTCGTGTGGAAGCTGGATATACCACCGATTGTGGTAACCCTTGGTACGCTAACCATTTTTAGAGGTACCATTTTCCTTATCTCCGACGGGCAATGGGTAAATGCTCACGAGATGAGTCCTGCCTTTAAGGCACTACCCAGACTCATAGTACTAGGGGTTCCAGCCCTTTCTTGGGTGGCACTGATGAGTATCGCCTGCTTATACGTGTTGCTCACGCGTACTCCTATGGGTAGATCATTTTATGCAGTGGGTGGAAACCCTAGTGCAGCGGTTTATACGGGTATCAACGTCGGCCGCACTCGCTTCAACGCGTTTGTTTTATCCGGCGCCCTATCGGGCATAGCGGGCTACCTCTGGGTATCACGTTATGCTGTCGCGTATGTGGACATTGCCGCAGGCTTTGAATTAGATGTTGTGGCTGCCTGCGTAATTGGTGGCATCTCCATTGCGGGCGGCACTGGCTCCGTTGCTGGCGCGGTATTGGGTGCCCTATTTCTGGGTGTGATCAAAAACGCACTGCCCGTTATTAATATCTCACCGTTCTGGCAGCAGGCCATATCAGGTGCAGCCATTATCATTGCAGTGATTTTTAATGCCCGATCCGAGCGTCGTGTCGGACGTATCATTCTTAAGCAGGCTGAGCAGACATGAGTAAGGCTAAGCCCCATGAGGCTGCGGTGATACCAGATCGGCTGCGAAGTCCAATCGTACGGATAGTGACCAGCTGGGAGTTCTTGCTACTGGGTGTAGGGATATTGATATTTTTCCTCAACGTTCAGGCATCCCCTTATTTTTTAGACGCCTGGAATTTATCGGACGCCACATTTAACTTCACTGAAAAAGCCATAATAGCTTTCGCTATGGCATTGGTGATTATTTCAGGCGAGATTGATTTATCAGTTGCTTCCATCATGGCGCTAGTATCGACATGTATGGGATTCGCTGTTCAGCTGGGTTTTGATACACCTGCGTTAGTATTAATCGCACTTTTTGTCGGTGCGGCCTGCGGTGCCTTTAATGGTTTTCTAGTGGCAGGATTAGGATTACCCTCCATCGTTGTGACAATAGGAACGTTGTCGTTGTTCAGAGGAGTTGCCTACATCATCTTGGGAGATAAAGCCTACTCTGGATATCCAGAATCATTCGCTTTTTTCGGCCAAGGCTACGTATGGTGGGTCATCACATTCGAAATGGTGCTGTTTGTCGCGATGGCTGTGCTTTTCTACGTGTTATTGCACCGAACATCGTTTGGTCGTAGCGCGCTAGCCATTGGGAGTAATCCAACGGCTGCGCTGTTTTCTGGCATACGTGTTTCTCGGGTGAAATTTATTCTTTTCGTCCTCACCGGAATCACGTCAGCTGTGGCCGCTGTATGCCTAACCTCACGTCTGGGCTCTACGCGCCCGTCCATAGCCGTGGGGTGGGAGTTGGAAATTGTCACTATGGTCGTTCTCGGTGGAGTCAACATTCTTGGTGGCTCGGGAACCATTTTAGGTGTCTTCATTGCAGCAATTGTTATGGGAATGGTGACCTTTGGACTAGGCTTACTCAATGTGCCAGGAATCGTCATGTCAATATTTGTTGGTCTGTTGCTGATTACTGTAATTGCACTGCCCATAGTTATTAAACGCACTCGGCAAAAAGTGTCGCGCTAAGCCTATGACACGCTTTGTCGCAGTTATAGATCTTGGCAAAACTAATTCTAAGCTTGCATTGGTTGATACGGCTTTGGCCGTTGAAGCTCAGGTCATAAAGCAGGCTACGCCCGTCAATACAGACAGCTTATACCCAAGCCTCGACCACCTTGCCATCGAGGCATTTATTATTGAATCGCTCAGCATGCTTGCTAAAAAGCAACAGCTTGATGCCATCATTGTGACCACCCATGGTGCGACCGCTGCTCTGATTGATGCATCCGGTCAGCTGGCCCTACCGGTACTCGATTATGAGTTCAAGGGTGTTGATGAAACACGAACTAGCTACGATCAATATCGACCACCATTCTCTGATACTGGATCGCCCGCTTTACCCGGAGGCTTAAATATTGGCGCACAGTTGTATTGGCAACAGTCTAATTTCCCAGAACAGTTTGCGACTGTCCAAACGGTACTAACATGGCCTCAGTACTGGACGTTCATCCTCACGGGTGATCGGCACAACGATGTCACCTCCCTTGGGTGCCATACAGATCTTTATGAACCTGATAATCAGTGTTATTCCACGCTGCTCGATGACATGAATTGGCGCGCCCTTATGCCGCCTACCAAGCATTCAGGCGAGCTTAGTGGCACTCTACGCCCGGCCGTCGCACAAAAACTGGGGTTACCGGCATCAACCCCTGTGTACACCGGAATTCATGATTCGAACGCATCATTAGTACCTCATTTGATGACCCAAATTACTCCGTTGACGGTTGTATCGACCGGCACATGGTTTGTTGTCATGGCGATGGGCGGAAAATCTTCGATGCTAGACGAGACCAGAGACACTTTACTCAACGTCAATGCTAGGGGGCAGAGTGTTCCATCAGCTCGGTTCATGGGGGGGCGCGAACGTGATCTGTTGCACGTCTCCTCACCAATCAATGACGAGAGTGTAGAGAGCCTTTTGGGCAACACTGAATCACCCCTTATGTTGATGCCCTCTGTTGTCGCTAACACTGGCCCCTACCCCAACGCACATAAACGATGGATAGGCACGACAGACAATGATGCCGCGCTAGATGCTTGTGTTGTCGCGTTTTACCTAGCGTTAATGACTCACGAATGCATGAAATTGGTTGGAGCTAAGGGCCCGACCTTCATCGAAGGCCCTCTCGCGCAGGATCAATTCTATGCGTCGATGCTCGCAGCTGTTAGCAACAGGCCTGTAATGATCAGTGGTTCCCAGACTGGCACGAGTGTAGGCGCTGCGATGCTAATCAGCGCGCCGGATAAGCTACCTGATTACCCCAGTGTGGAGTTGGACTCAGTGCGGCGGCGTAAACTGCATCGCTATGCGATGCTTTGGCAAGAGCAACTTCTGCATTACGCTAAGTGAAATACACGCTCTAACGGTTCTACTATGGGTTCGTTGCTATTGTCACTGGCCATGATATCTGCCATATGAGCCCACCATCGTTGCATGATAGGTTCCAACGGTAGGCTGTCCATCGTGTGATCTTGCGTACGACGCAACACCGCAAACAAGCTGTTTGTCTCTTCGTGCAAAAATATTGAATAGTCTGAAACTCCTGCCTCTTTGAGCAAAGCTACAAGCTCCGGCCAAATTTCATCATGACGGCGGCGATACTCTTGCGCCTGACATTCATTCAACTGCATTCTAAAACCTATCTGTTCCATCAACATTTTAATTGATATCAAAGTCAGTAAAGTCCACTCCCCTTTCCATTGAAAATGTTCGCATTGCACGCAACGTCCTTACTGTGCCCATCATATTCTCGGCCACCGACTTCATTAGACTGGACGCCACCATCGCGTCGCTCTCAATGACTGCCATCAATTCGGTTGCACCAATATGTAAAAACATACTTTCTTCAATGGCGACAAGTTCAAGAGGACGTTGTTCTTTCAGAATGACTGACAGGTCTCCAATCAAGCGTCCTGGAGTTATTGTCGATACCAAGCGCCTATCACCGTCGTCCGCTGTCCAATACAGACCAGCAGAACCTCTGATACATAGATAGGCAGCATCGGCTTCGTCTCCCACTGAAAATATCTTCCGCTCTGGTTCCGCTTTGTACCACTGCGCGCCAAATGCGAGTAATCGCTGTTGCTTTCGATCAAGTCCACCAAACAACACAGTCTTTGCTATCTCGTCAATTTTGCGATTTAGGTCCTGGCTGGCATCGGTATCTTTTGCCGCTGTCTGCCGAACACCACCGTCGATTCGTCCATTGACAATTTCAAAAAGCAGATCGTATTTTTGGGGGTTTAAGAATTGGTTCTCTATGTAAATTTTTGTGGTATCAGGCATCAGTTTACTAATGCTATCCCTCATCAGATCACGCGTCTCGCTGTCCTGGCTTGCCAGTGAATTTGCGAGGATCAAAATATCCGGCTTCTTAATCGCTGCGCGACTGAAAGCCACACGCTCCCTGAAAACAGCTGGCAGATTATCGCCACCGGAGGATGTCACCACATCGTAAATGGACTCTGCAGCCAGTCGCCGTAATCCGTTTTCACTGAGAACTTCAACGACAATATCCTCGATCATATTCTCACGCGCACCTGCCATTCTCGAGATTCGACCAAATATCGCATTACCCATTACCGACATCACTGACATGTATTTTTTGGGATCAATGGTCTCGAATAGTTCGCCTAATTCTTGCACCATTTGAAGTGCACTTGTTTTACGAATCTGCAGCACACTCTCCTTGAAGGCCTCACTAAATGCCGGACCCATCTGTTCAGCCGAAAACGCAAACGGCACTGTCAGCATAAGAGCGTAGTCCTCAGATCGCAGACCGGCATCGCCACCTTCACGTCGTTTTAAGATGATAGCACCTAGGCGTTGATAGAGTTCTTCGTCCAGATTCAAACGCCGAAATAGCGGGTGATCTGTGCCGTCATTACCAAAGGTTGCAGTCAAACTCTCTATTAACGTGACAGACATTTGCATCAGTTCGTCTGCGATTCCCTGCTCACGCAAGATGCGTACAAAGCTGGTATCTTGGGACAAAGAAATTTGTGTCAGCATACGGGTGGGCATGGCGTAAAGAAGATTACTGCCTAAAGGTGAGACTGGGTTGAACTTGTCAGGATGAAAACCATGAATAACGTCATCCAGGCCCGCCTTCGCTAGACGCTTTGCAATCTCGGGGCGTAATTGCACGATTGCTTCGGTCAGTTTCTGATGCCCGCCTGGCTCAAGCCGTGAACGCAAGGCGCGACGTACCATGAAATCATCACTACCCATCGCCTGGACCAGTTCGAACCACCAATCTCGAATGTCCTCTGAAGACTGTAGACCGGCAACTGAAGGATCAATCCAATCTGTATCAAACGCATCTATGCTATTGCCAGAAAGCTCGGCATTTGTTCGAAAGCTATCAACTTCTGAAATTACATTAGCGTCTTCAATAGGTTTGTTTTTGAAGGGCAGTAGAATGTTCTCACCCAGCGTGCCTTGCAGAATATGCGGATTAGAATGAGCATAGCCAATGCAATTGGCCAGGGTCGCTTGATGTATGGTGTTCAGTTCTTGCCCCGCAAACTTAACCAATCCGCGCTGTGGAATGACTTCGCGAGTCAGCAGGTCAGCGAATGCTAGGGCCGCTGTTTCATTTTCAACTTTGACAGCAACTCGAGCACCTTGCGGTATCGTTATAGTAATGTCTTCCAACACCATTTGACCCTCTTCATCGCGAACAGTGACATCAACAATTTCGATATCACCTTTCAAACTGGAGACGCCATCGGGTGTGCCTTCAAACAATTTTTCCTCTACCAAAGAGCTTGGTGCAAAACGTTCAGTGACAGCCTCCCATCGCAAAGCCACGTCCTGGGTAGTGTTGTAATACGTCAGCAGTTCTTTCCAGGGTGAAGACATATCTTTAAAAGCAGCTAACGCCGCCACCAGAGCTCCGACGGTGATGTGTCCCGTGATGGCCAAGTAGCCGCCAACAGAATAGAAAAAGAATGGCGTCAACTGATTTATGAAGTTGTTCAGAAATTTCATAAAAAATTTCTTTTGATAAATTTCAAATCGAATGTTGTACAGATTCCCCAGACGGTTGGAAAATAGTGACATTCTGTATCGCACTCCACCATTGATGCGTATATCAGTCACCCCTGCAGCAGTCTCACCAATATCGGCTGCAAGTTTACGCACCTCTTGAATCCGGGTCTTATTGAGCAAATTGATTTGACGCTGCAATATAGGAATAAGCCACGCCTGCAACGGTATCAAGGCAATTGCGGCTAATCCAAACCAGACACTCTGAGCGAAAAGAAACACCAGAATGGTAAGCATCTGACCTGCTTGGAGTATTGGCTGGGACAACATATCGCCCATAATCCCGCCCAATGGTTCAGCTTCTGACGTCACCATCGAAACCAATTCTCCCTGGCTCGTGTTTCGAAAATACGGACGCGGGAATCGCAGAATTCGGGTTAAAAGTTGATAGCGAAATCGACGTAACAACCGTTCAGCGAGAACGCCTTTCATGGTGTTGAGACGCATCTTCAGTAGGCCGTTTGCCAGAACAGCCAAAAGAAATCCGGCACACAAAACCATCAGAAACTGAACCTGACTGAACGCAACTCCCAGAAGAACCACAGTGTCGCCAGAACCACCTATTGCATCGTTGATGATGCGCTTAGGCAACTCAAGTGATACATACAAAATGGGAAAAGTCAGAAGCGTAACCAGCAAAAGAATAATCTGATCTCTCTTAGAGTATTTCCAAATGTACGTAAAAATGCTCTTTTCCATTGACTGCTCTCTTAATGGGAGGGATTACTCATGCTGAGTACGATACATCGTTCCGAATTGTCTGTGTGACTTCGGCACGTTTTACGGTAGGCGACAGGTTGGTAGCTCTTCATGTCAACGCTGTGCAAACTGTTCCAGATCGTGATCGATACCCAGATAAATAGTCAGGCTGCCTCCTTCACGACGTTCTGAAACTGGTCAAAGTTTAATTGAAAATCACTCAACACTAACCCTCGAGACGAGTTCAATATATAATGATATGCTTATATCGGCATTACAACTGCTTAAGTGATGCAGTAGCACTTCCAGCTTGGACACATCGCGATCCCAACTAAAAGACCTAGAGACACAGAATAAAACCCCATGAACCAGCCAAAAGCCTATCTCGACAATCCCTCAGATGCCGAGAAACGGCTACGCAAAGCGCTTTCGGAACAAATTCTGATACTCGACGGCGCTATGGGAACTATGATCCAGCAACACAAATTTGGTGAGGCTGACTACCGAGGAGAGCGATTTACTGACTGGTCGTCTGACCTGAAAGGTAACAATGACCTGCTAACCCTGAGTCAGCCGCATGTGATCAGGCAGATTCACAGTGACTATCTGCAAGCGGGTGCCCACATAATCGAGACCAACACGTTTAATGCTAATTCGATATCGATGGCCGATTACGGCATGGAATCGTTGGTACAGGAGCTGAATCAGCAGAGTGCCAGGCTGGCTCGAGAGTGCGTTGACGAAATGATGGAAAAAGACCCTCTACAGCCGCTATTCGTTGCCGGCGTAATTGGCCCAACCAACCGTACTGCATCAATATCACCCGATGTAAACGATCCGGGTTTTCGCAATGTCAGTTTCGACGATCTAGATGCCTCTTATTACGAGGCCTGCGATGCTTTAATTGACGGTGGTGTCGATATTATTCTTATTGAGACCGTGTTCGATACGCTCAATGCCAAGGCTGCTATATTTGCGATCAAACGCGTGTTCGATGATCTTGGCTTAACGTTGCCCATTATGATATCGGGCACCATTACAGATGCATCCGGTCGCACTCTATCAGGACAGACCGTTGAAGCATTCTGGAATTCTGTACGGCACGCTAAGCCTGTGTCCATTGGCTTTAACTGTGCGCTAGGGCCGGATCAATTGCGGCCACACATTGAAGAACTCTCTGGCATTGCAGATACCTTCATCAGCGCTCACCCAAATGCTGGGCTACCCAACGCCTTTGGTGGCTATGACGAAACACCTGATCAAATGTTGGCTGAAATTGGCGCGTGGGCCGACGCCGGGTACTTGAATATCGTGGGTGGCTGTTGTGGAACGGGTCCGGATCACATTCGAGCCTTTGCCAATGTATTGAAAGACACCGCACCTCGCGAAATACCTGATATCCCCAGAGAGTGTCGCTTGTCGGGTCTTGAGGCATTTAACATTAATTCAGAATCGTTGTTCGTTAATGTGGGTGAGCGTACCAACGTGACCGGATCAGCCGTATTTCTGCGTTTGATTAAGGAAGGCGATTACGACTCAGGACTGAATGTGGCTCGTCAACAAGTAGAGAACGGCGCACAGATTATCGATGTCAATATGGACGAAGGCCTGCTTGAGTCAGCAGAGGTTATGCAGCAGTTCTTACGTATGGTGGCAACGGAGCCCGATATTTGTCGGGTGCCGGTCATGATTGATTCTTCAAAGTGGTCGGTGATTGAAACAGGACTGAAGTGCCTGCAAGGCAAATGTGTGGTTAATTCAATTAGCATGAAAGAAGGTGAAGCTCCCTTTTTAGAGCAAGCCAAACTTGCACAACGCTACGGCGCAGCTGTCGTAATCATGGCTTTCGATGAAGACGGTCAGGCTGACACCATTGAACGCAAGGTCTCTATCTGCCAACGGGCTTACACACTGCTGGTAGAGACCTTAGACTTTGCTCCTGAAGATATTATTTTCGATCCGAATATTTTCGCTGTGGCAACCGGTATTGAAGAGCACAACGAATACGGTATTGCGTTTATAGAAGCCACTCGCCAGATTAAACAAAAACTGCCAGGTGCGATGGTTAGCGGTGGTGTTTCTAATGTGTCTTTTTCATTTCGTGGCAACAATGCGGTGCGCGAAGCGATACACGCAGTATTCCTATATCACTCGATTCAGGCAGGATTGGATATGGGCATAGTCAACGCTGGGCAATTGGCTATCGTTGACGAAATCCCATCGGCGCTGCGTGAAGCGGTTGAAGACGTGATACTTAACCGTCGCAGTGATGCCACCGATAGACTGCTTGAGGTTGCCGAAACATACCGCGGTGACGGCAAAGTGGTGGAGGCACAAAACAACGAATGGCGGGAGGCTCCGGTTAAGGAGCGTCTCGCGCACTCACTCGTTAAAGGCATTGATGCATTCATTGAAGAGGACGTCGAGGAAGCGCGTCTAGCTGCGGAGCGACCACTTGATGTCATAGAAGGTCCATTAATGGATGGTATGAACCGGGTTGGAGATCTTTTTGGTGCCGGTAAAATGTTTCTGCCACAAGTGGTCAAATCCGCACGAGTGATGAAAAAAGCCGTAGCCTGGCTACTACCTTATATGGACGCAGAAAAAGACGAAAACTCGCGTAGTGCCGGTAGAATATTGATGGCAACGGTTAAGGGTGACGTTCACGATATCGGTAAGAACATTGTTGGGGTTGTACTCCAATGCAATGGCTATGAAGTGATCGATCTAGGAGTCATGGTGCCCTCTGCAAGAATCCTAGAAGAGGCGAAAAAACACAAAGTAGACATGATTGGCCTGTCTGGTCTGATTACGCCCTCACTAGAAGAAATGACGCATGTCGCCGCCGAAATGAAGCGCACCGGTTTTACTATCCCGTTATTGATTGGTGGTGCAACCACATCACGCATGCATACGGCCGTTAAAATCTCAGACGAATACAAGGAACTCGTTGTACATGTCGCCGATGCCTCTCGCTGTGTTCAGGTAGCAAGCCACCTGTTAAACGAAAAACATAAAAAAACGTTTGGCGACGAGTTAGAGTTGGATTACGAACGCTATCGAAAACGTTACCAGAATCGTTCAAAGGGTGCAGATTTGCTCGATATCGAAGTGGCAAGACAGAATAAATTAAAATTCAACTGGCACAATTACGAAGCTGCCAAACCTGCCGTGACAGGTATCAAGGTAATAGATGACCTAAAGTTTGAAGACTTGATTCCCTTCATTGACTGGACACCGTTCTTCCATACCTGGGAACTTCGAGGTAAATATCCACGCATACTAGAAGATGCAACAGTAGGCGAGGAAGCGACAAAACTGTTTGCAGATGCTAAGGCCATGCTAGATGAATTCTGCAATAACGTAACCTTGAAAGCCCAAGGTGTGGTGGGTCTGTTTCCGGCAAATTCTGTTGACGATGACGACATCGAAATTTACGCGAATGAAAACCGAACAGAACGACTAAACATTATCCATGGCTTACGCCAGCAACGGGTCTTCCCCGATGGCCGACCTAACCTGAATCTGGCTGACTTTATCGCACCCAAAGAGTCAGGAGTTGCAGACTACATAGGCGTCTTTGCTGTGACGGCAGGCATCGGTTTGGATGAGCTGGTAGCTGAGTACGACAAGGAGCATGACATCTACAACAACATCATGGCTAAGGCATTAGCTGATCGTTTAGCTGAGGCCTTTGCTGAATATCTGCACAAAAAAGTCAGGACAGAGTTCTGGGGCTACATGCAGGATGAAACTTTGCAGAATGCCGAGCTTATCAAGGAGCGATATCAGGGCATACGCCCTGCTCCCGGCTACCCAGCCAATCCTGATCATCGGCAAAAGCAGGTGATTTGGGATCTGCTGCACCCAGAGACAATTGGGATAACGCTAACAGAGTCGTTAGCCATGTTGCCGGCATCATCTGTTAGTGGATTTTATTTCTCACACCCAGACTCGCGTTATTTCGGACTCGGCAAAGTCAAACGAGATCAAATTGAGCAGTACGCTGCTCGAATAGACGAGCCAACAGAACTATCAGAAAGATGGTTGGCAAATTCACTCGCCTATTGATGAATATCAGGCGCTCTTTTTTTCACCAGAGCGACTTAGTCCTGGTACAAAACGGCGCCAACAACTTTTGCCTGCACGCTTTGCTTCATACATAGCAGAGTCAGCTTTCGACAAGATTCCATTGACACCATCTGCATCTTCTGGATACACAGCCATTCCCACGCAGGCACCTATCTGACAGGATATACCTGCAATTATGAACGGAGATCCAATTGACTCGACAATGCTCGAGGCGACATTACTGGCGTATTCCGGCCGTTCATCTGATGAAAGTAACAAAACGAATTCGTCGCCACCAATGCGCGCAACTACGTTGCGCGTGCTGTCGTAAGTTGGTCCGATAACGCTTTTATCCTTGCCCAGTACGGATTGAAGTCGATGTGCAACATCGATTAAGAGTTGATCGCCGATCTCATGACCATGTTGGTCGTTTACGAATTTGAAGTTATCCAGATCGATAAACAGAACCGTTAGCTTTTGTGCTCCTCCTCGGGTGTCAATAGCTCGGGTCAAACGCTCCATGAACAAACGCCGGTTCGCCAGACCAGTAAGCCCGTCTATATGCGCTACGCGCCAGACGCTGTTGGTGGCTTTACGCAGTGACGAACTAAGTTTGTCAAACGCGCCGAACAATTCACCAATCTCATCATTACGCTTTGATATCGAACCACGAGAATCGACAAGACGTTGTACGGTTGATAGCAAATATTGTCCGCTTTCGTCTTCAGAGTGTTCATCGTCCCTTCCTGTAAGTACATGTGTCAGGTGCTCAAGGGGAACCAATAGCATTTCTTTAAGCGTTATCCAAAGAATCAGGGTTAATACCAATGCCGCTATGACGAGCGCTAAAACAGTCGTCTGTAATGTGTTAGTGCCGAGCATGGAAATCTTGGTGGGGATGGCAGCTCGCAACAGTCCCAATGGTTTATCTTCCACATCTCGTAACAGTAGTAACGCATAAACGATAGCCCCTTGCCTCTTGATTGCGTATGCACTTTTGCCTACCACGAGATCTTCGAGAGTCTGATGAAACTGCTCGGGTAATTTGTTATGTTCTACTGACAGTATATCAATCGGAGTAAGCATGGTATAGCTAACAGTCTCCATTCGTTCAGCATCAAGCAGCTTTCCCACAATCAGGTACCCGCCCGGAATTCCTCTGCCACTGCTCCTGAAAATAGCTGAGGATGAAACGATTGCAGGACCCTGCGCGGTTGCCATTAATCCTGAAATAAGCTCCCCAGATGCAACGGGACTCATCAACACATTACCTTGTTGAATACCGTCGGGTAACAAGTAGTCCAGCGGCTCTATGGTCCCGTCAGCTAGATATACTTCACCAAAAATCAAGCGACCCTGTGGATCGACTACAGCGCCGAAACTCATGCCCAATTCGCTGAGATAGCTTTCCGCCAAATTCTCTTTGTAATACTCTTTGTACTCACCGCTGACGTATGCCATCGTATCGTTCCAGTTGGCCCAGTCGTTAACCAATAGATTCACGTCGGCACGTTCGGTATCAATGTAATGACTTATACGAGTCAGCTGATTGGATGCGTTATCACGCTCCAAACGATCGAATGCAGACGTGTAAACAACTTCTAGCGCAAGCCATGCTAAGAGTGCGTAAAGTACAAAAACACTCAACAGTGTGCCAACAACTTTGCTTCTTAATGACATGGAAATCGAGATCTCTTTTACCTCTTCGTCCGATAAACTATCGGTCTCTATTCCTATTTTATTAACGTATACGTAGGGGCATTGCAGAATCGTAGAGGAATTGCGACATCACTCACAGGCACATATCAGTAAATTGCGGGGTAACTATTCTTTTGTCTAGCCAGTGTCGTTTAGATCTGAGGGGACCATAGAATTCTTCATACAACTGGTGAGTCGTTAACTATAGCGCTGGACGAACAGCAGGAAGCATATGGACTAGAGGCCGACTAAACATAGCAGAGTAGCAGTTTTAGTTAATTTACCAGCCTTGTGGTAGTGTGAACTTCCGTCGGACTCTTTGAAAATAGCGATATACGATTTTTTCACCATAGCTTGCAGAGTGCTTAACCGTTAGAGTTTCACTATGACGTTTCGTACCATTCGTAGTATGTGTATCTGCCTAACGATTTTCGTATCCGCATGCGGAGGATCGAGCTCGAGTCCTACGCTCGACGAAACCAACGAACCGCTCACCCAACAAACTAGCATTACCCAGATCGGTGAGCAGAGCTTTTCCGTCGATACAGATGTATCGATAACTCCGGTGTTAATTAACTCAAGTGCCGGAGCAGCTACTTTTTCGATACAGCCTCAGCCTCTACCTGGCGGATTGTTGTTCGATGCAATATCGGGTCAACTAAGCGGCAGGCCAGTTGACTCTGGGTCTACTAGCATATCAATTTCACTGTTAATTGATGGTGTATCGGTAGATGCCACCACGTTCCAATTGAACATTATCGCGAATCCAACAACCATAGCGTCTGCGCAATTTCCATTACTCGCTGACGATGACACCGTTAGCTGGACGTTCGCACCTCAAAGCTCCAGACTTCAAATGCATCTTGCACCGTTTCTTGAAATGCCACTGGCATCCAACGGACTTCCAGCTCGCTGGAACGATTTGATAACACTAGGAGATCGCATCTTTGTACTTCAGGAACATGATGGTCTTGTTTATGAAATCACTAATGGTCAGGCACTGTTGTGGTTTGACGTTGGAACTGCAATTCAGACTACCACCGGGCGTAACCTCGATATAGGCAATGCGTGGCAGAGCGGTTTACGCTCGCTCGCATTTCATCCCGATTTTCAGAGCAATGGTAAGTTCTATACAACGGTGATGGAGCAAAGGCCCGCAAACCCTGCTGAACATCATTACCTATCCGATGCTGCTGGTATTGATGTAGATGGCGTGCTGATTGAGTGGACAGCCAACTCTACTACTCTGGAGGTCGATTCATCCAGCTACCGTGAAGTACTGCGTATTGGAATACCACAATATGATCACCCGATTAAGCAGATCGAATTTGATCCCTATGCACAGCCTAACGATGACAACTACGGATTGTTGTATCTTGCACACGGTGATGGCGGAGCCGATTTTTCAATTACTAATGGAGGATTAGGAAATAACGCGCTAGGAAAAATATTGCGAATCAACCCTCTTCGCACAACCGCTGCAAACTACTCCATTCCTGCTGACAACCCCTTTATTAACGATCCATCCATGTTCGACGAGGTCTACTCTCTGGGACATCGCAATCCACATCATCTCGCGTTCACCAGGGATCGCAGATTATTAGTCACTGAAGCGGGTGGTGAAAACATCGACGAAGTAAACCTGATCGAGAAAGGCGGTAATTACGGATGGTCAGAACGGGAAGGAAGCTTTGTGTATCGGTCTGACACGTCGACTCTTTACGATGGTATCGCACCGCTACCCGCTAACGATGCAGAGCTCGGATTTCAATATCCTGTCGCTCAGTACGGTCACGTTGGCACGCGTGGACGCTTCTTTCTGCGAGTTGCACTAGCGGGAGGATTCGTTATAGATAACGGCTCACCTATCGATGGAGAGTATTTTTATACAGAATTTGCGACTACAGGTGAATTGTTTCATTCGTCATATACAGAATTGAAAGCCGCTGTCACTCAAGGACCACCAGAAACGTTAACGATGGCTCAGACGTATAAGGCAACGCTCCATTTTGATCATGACAACAATACCAATACAGAGCCACAGCAGTTTCCATCGCTGGCAGAGATAATCACACGGGCAGACGGTTATGTAGGTACTGACAGGTTGGATATTCGATTTGGGCTTGGTCCACTCG
>JBLHWG010000082.1:0-16485 GCA_047629055.1 Halioglobus sp. | reverse complement strand
GGTCGAGTGCCCACCTGCTACTTTAAAACGTCGTCCTGAATGCGCCAACTTGCTTGCTCAACAGGAATGTCAATATTGTAATTAGCTTAGCTTGATCTGTACCAATTCATCGAGTAGCTGGCTGGATAAGAATAAAGTGAAGATCGCACACTAGGACTATTTAACCAAGCACTGGCAAGCACAGAGATCAAATTGAGTTCAACCCTCACCAGAAACACCATCACATGGCCATGATGAAAACAGTTGTATTTGTAGAGAATAATCGCATCGAGTTGGAAGACAAACCGATACCAGCCGTGGGCCCAAACGATGCATTGATTAAAATAATCACAACTACCATTTGTGGTACTGACGTCCATATATTAAAAGGTAAATATCCAGTTGCTAAAGGACTGACAATCAGCCATGAACCAGTTGGCGTTATTGAGACACTGGGAAGCGAAGTGACCGGTTTTACCGAGACAAGGTAAGACACAAATTACACGCCTATCACGTGTTCATGATGATGGGCTTCATCACCCAAGGACTGATGCACTACCTATCTGCCCATCATTCAGATCTGATCTGGAAGACATTTGACTCGTGGTTACGAACTATTCGCAGTGGAGTTGCACCGACAGAGCTGGTCGTGGCCACAGCGCTTCGTAATACGCTGTTTCCATTTATTCGAACTTGCAATGAAAACAACATATTGGCAAAATTCATTAGCGAGCGCCAAGACCCTGAAAGAGCGCAGCCGTGGCAGAATGCTGCTTAGAGAAGTCGGGACTCACGAGTGTATTTACAAGTCATATCTATATTCCAACAGATTCGCTCAATGGCAAAAATAACCATAACGCTCCATACCAATAATGCCGTTGATCTACATCAACGAACCTCATCTTAGGGTGCGTATTTAAGCGTTCGATCCCTGTAAACCATCGTCACCGTTCAGCCATCCAGAATGATAGATTGCAGCCAGTAGAAGAGCGGTAGGTATATATCGAAATATTTACTATGAATGGTTTGCCGCTAACAATTGTTTATCACTCGGCAATCACAGTAAAATTCTTGCCTAATTCTCGACTTACCTGCCCCACTAGGTCTTCTGAACATAGCGGGTAGCCTAATGACTCTGCAGCAGCGCCGTGCAGCCATACAGCCGCACAGCTAGCTTCAAACGGTGGCATTCCTTGCGCAAGCAATGCCGCGATCAATCCAGCGAGTACATCTCCGGCACCCGCAGTAGCAAGCCACGGAGGTGCGTTAGCATTAATACTGGATCGTCCATCTGGTGATGCAACCACCGTATCTGCCCCTTTGTAAACCACAACTGATCGTGACCGCCTGGCTGCCTCCTGTGCTTTATGCAACTTCGATGGAAAATGCTCGTCTGACAAGTCACCGAACAGGCGTTCAAATTCGCCTGCGTGTGGAGTCAGCACAACCGATGCAGTGGTTGAAGCCAACACTTTCATAAATTCTTGACGCCGATCATTGTCGGACCAGCATGAGAGTGCATCGGCATCCAACACACATTGCTTGGCAGATTCCAATGCAGCAATTACGCTAAGCTGCGTGCGCTCACTAACCCCGTTACCGGGACCAACCACCACCGTCGTGATCCGATGATCAGACAATTGTTCTTTCCACGCGTGCTCCGTATCACAGCATTTGAGCATGACTGCAGTGAGGTGAGCCGCATTAACCAGTAATGCGTCACTCGTCGTCGCTACAGTGACTAACCCAGCTCCACAACGCAGAGCCGTCTCAGCACTAAGACGCGCAGCGCCTGTGGATTCGACTGGGCCGCTCTGGACTAATACATGCCCTCGGTGAAACTTGTGGCCGACCGCATTCAGGTGCGGCATCATTGAAGTAAACACTGCCGGTTCGTTCAAGTAGCAGTCCGGTTCCTGTTGATTGAGGTGCTCGTTCGCCAAACCGATCTGGGCCAGTTGTACTGACCCGCACAGCTGTCGCCCCGGATACAGGAAGTGTGCAGGCTTGCGCAGGAAAAATGTCACCGTGAGATCCGCCTGTACGCAAGACCCGTTCACGGCATGCGTATCCCCATTTAAGCCACTAGGTACGTCAACTGCAACAACTTGAGCTGGTCCCTCGTTGACAAGTTTAACCACCGCAGCGACTATTCCTGATATTGGGCGTGTAAGACCGGCTCCAAACAGTGCATCCACTATGACATCAGCTGACAGAATACGCCTTTTGACTGTCTCACTAAGCTCAATTTCATCCAGTGCTAACGTTTGAATGGGATGGATCCATGTTTTAAAAGCACGACTTGCATCCCCATCGGAATTCTGTTCCTTGATAATACGAATGAGATGAACTTCATAATCTAGAGAGTCAAGCTCAACTGCCGCAATTGCACCATCTCCTCCATTATTACCTGGGCCGGCGAAAACAACGACTCGACAAGGTCCTGCTGCCATGCTTTGAACAGCGTTAGCCACCGCTAAACCAGCGTTTTCCATCAGCCTATAGCTGCAGACGCCTTGCTCCCCTGCTCTGCTATCAACCCTTTGCATTTGTTGGGAAGTCAGTAATATTTGTTTGCGCACAAGATGTCTTTGCAGTTAGGTTACGGACGGTAAGTGTGTTCTTGTCCACTGCACAATAGCCGTTGCACTCATCACACCAGCCTGTCGAGAAATTTCAACACCTTTGTAAAATAGAACGATGGTTGGCAAACTGCGTATTGAGTGCTGAGACGCCACACCTTGGTATTTTTCTGTGTCCACTTTACCCAAAATCACCTGTGGTTCCAGTGTTTTTGCAGCGTCAGAAAACGCCGGCGCCATCTGCACACACGGACCACACCAAGATGCCCAAAAATCGATCAATATCGGAATCTTGGAGCGGCTTAAATAGGTGTTAAAACCATTCTCATTTAATACCACGGGTTTGGCTAAAAACAATAGCAGGTGGCATCTACCACACTTTGGTTGCTCAGCCAAGCGTACGGTCGGCACCCTATTACTGGTAAAGCAATGCTGACAAATTATTTCTGTAGTTGATGACATAGTAATAATCTAATAGTTATTTAATCGGAAACTGGTCTTGCCGTAAGAAATGGCACAATGACATGATATAGCGCAATGAGTGCGAGAATTTTCACGTTTTAACTGTTAAACGAATCAATCTAGCCCATGTACGCGTAAAGAATTGAGAAGCATAACTTCCCTCATTATTACTCCTATCACACGGCATGGCATCCAGAATCTCTATGCCTACAATTTACTTGGATCATAGCAGGCAATCCTGCATATTATAAAATGACTGAAACTACATACTAATAGGAAAGGCAATGACTAGCCAAGTCTCTAAAAACATAAATACGGTCATTATCAAAGGCCAAAAAATAACCATCAGCCCCATACGTCACACTGATACATCCCTTGAAGAATACTTCATTGAACACCTATCAGAAAAGACTAGACACAATCGTTTTCTTGGAACTGTCAAGCAACTGAATTCATTGGATCTGGTGTCGGCCAGGTTCTGGATGAAACATTAGTCACTTATGGCAACGTTAATGACGTTAAAACGCTTTATTCTGTGGACTCGAGCAGCAACTCAGATATGCGAAAGCTTGCCAAAGAACTCGCTATTGGAAATACAGATAACAGCGCTAAAAATTGTGATTTATTCGGCATAGCTCATGTCCCTCGGTCAATTGTTAAACTAATTTTCCGTATGATGAAAGAAGGGGCATCAGTTGCGGATAAAAAGCGTTGCTGGGCATTCAATATAGGTGCGGACGCGCTGAATAAAGTGCGCTGCATCATGTCCATCAACTACCCGATGATCAAATGAGGAACTCAGATTCATCATCTGGCGTTTAACTATCTGCTCGTCACAACAGACTACTCGGGTAACGATACGATTCACGCCGACAATCGCAACCTCGGGGTGATTTATGATGGGCGTGCTCGCAAGACCACCTAGAGCACCAAGACTAGTTACCGTAATGGTGCCACCTTCAAGTTCCTCTCTAGTAATTCGACCACTACGCGCGGCCAAGGCGAGGCGCGAAATCTCAGCGGCCAGTTCGTATATGCTAAGCCTTTCGGCATGACGCACGACAGGCACCATCAAGCCTTTTTCAGTATGCGTCGCGATACCGACATGTCGGCCACTGTGCACTCGGACAATTCCTGCCTCATCATCGTAGTGTGCATTCATCGCGGGGAAGTTCTCGAGACTGCGAACAATCGCCATTACAACAAACGGTAAAGGTGACATATTTGCATTATCTTCAGAGGCTGTTTCTGCAAGCGTATGCCGAAGAGACTCTAGTTCGGTCACGTCCAGTTCCTCTATATAGCTGAAGTGCGGAATACGACGACTTGCCAACTCCATTTGACGCGCAATCTGACGCCTCATCCCAACAACGGGAACCTCATCCACGGTCTCCGCCCGCTGCGCCGACCGTGTTATGTTCACAGAAGTATCAAGAAGGTAGTTATCCAAATCAGAATGCGTAATGCGGCCTTGTGTGCCCGATGCTTTTACTTCACTCAACGCAACCCCCCGTTCACGAGCTCGCCATCGCACCGCAGGGGCAGCAAGAGCCTTTATGTGCAGTTCTTGTTCTAACACTACATCGTCATTATCGCGATGGCCGGCTGTAAGTTCTTTGTGTTCTTTGTGTTCTTTGTGTTCTTTGTGTTCTTTGTGTTCTTTGTTGACCGTGTTGATTGAACCTCTTTCCATTTCGACACTGCCTTGGCTATCATCCAAAACGCGAGCTTGATCGCCGACATCTATCCGAACCAACTCGGCACCAACCGCCAACACATCGCCGACTTTTCCTCCTTGAGACACTATAAGGCCTGCCACAGGTGAGGGTATTTCCACTGCGGCCTTGTCAGTCATGACCGCACCAAGGATCTGATCTTCCGCAACGGTGTCACCAACAGCCACTTGCCATTCGACAATTTCCGCTTCAGTCACGCCTTCACCGATGTCAGGTACTCGTATGTTCCGGGTGCTCATGTTAAGCGCTCGAGCTTGCCATCAAGCACACGCCGGATGCCAGCTTTAAGTCGTCGCGGACCTGGAAAATAGTGCCATTCCTGAGCATGTGGATAAGGCGTGTCCCAGCCGGTGATTCGTTCGATGGGTGCTTCGAGATGATAGAAGCAGTGCTCCTGCACGAGAGCAGCGAGCTCTGCGCCAAAGCCTGATGTGTAGGTCGCCTCATGAGCAATGACACAGCGCCCGGTCTTGTTGACCGAGCGCTTGATTGCCTCAAGGTCGAGTGGTAACAGAGTGCGAAGATCCAACACGTCGGCACTGATACCGAGTTCCTCGACCGCGGCAAGCGCAACATGCACCATCGTCCCGTAAACAAGTAGGGTGACATCGCTACCTTTGGCCAGAAGTGACGCCTGTCCAAGCGGCACAAGATGATGCCCGGCAGGCACATCACCCAGAGGATGGTGCTCCCACGACACCATTGGACGATTGTGATGACCGTCAAACGGACCATTGTAGAGTCGCTTAGGCTCGAAAAATATAACCGGATCCGGATCCTCAATTGCGGCTATCAGCAAGCCTTTTGCATCACTCGGATTGGAAGGAATAGCGACCTTCAAGCCAGCAACATGGGTGAACAGTGCCTCCGGAGACTGGCTGTGCGTCTGACCGCCGTGAATTCCGCCGCCGCAGGGCATTCGGATAACAAGAGGTGCGGTGAAGTCAGCAGCAGATCGATGTCGTAGACGCGCTGCTTCTGAGACGATTTGGTCATAACCCGGGTAAACATAGTCAGCAAACTGAATCTCTGCCACTGGACGTAAGCCGTACGCGGCCATGCCGACAGCGACACCGACGATACCACTTTCGCTGATTGGGGTATCGAACACGCGGGTCTTACCGTACTTCTTCTGCAAACCTTGCGTGCAACGGAACACGCCGCCGTAGTAACCGACATCCTCACCAAACACTACGACTCGATCGTCGGCATCCATTGCCGTGTCGAGTGCGTCCCGTATAGCATCGACCATGCTCATCTTAGCCATTAACCTTCTCCTAGCAAGGCGCGCTGTCGCTTCAGGTGATCCGGCATTTGTGCATAGACATCCTCGAACATGTCGCGCACCCGCGGCATCGGTCCACTGTCGAGTGTGCCGTAGACTTCCGCCTCTTTAGCGGCGTCACGCACTTCGCGAGTAAGCGCTTCGAAGGTTTTTTCATGCTGCTCTTCACTCCAATGTCCTTCGGCTATTAGATAATTTTTCAGACGCTCGATAGGGTGACCTAAGGGCCAGGCTTCGTATTCCTCTTTGGGTCGGTACTGGCTGGGATCGTCAGACGTTGAATGAGGGCCTACGCGGTAGGTGAGCCATTCGATAAGTGTTGGTCCCAGATTAGCGCGCGCCCGTCGCTCGGCCCAACACGAAGCCGCATGCACAGCGAGAAAGTCATTACCGTCGACCCGTAGTGAGGGGATACCATAACCGTGTGCGCGTTCAGCAAAGGTGATTGACTCACCGCCAGACACACCCTGAAAGCTTGAAATGGCCCACTGGTTGTTGACGACGTTCAGGATGACGGGCGGTTTATAAACGGAGGCAAAAACCAGCGCGCTATGAAAATCAGATTCCGCCGTCGAGCCCTCACCGATCCACCCTGAGGCTATGCGATCGTTCCCCTGAATCGCCGAAGCCATTGCCCAGCCCACGGCTTGTACGAGTTGGGTACCCAGATTACCAGAGACCGAAAAAAAGCCGGATTTTTTTGATGAATGCAGCACAGGTAGTTGCCTACCATGCAGTGCATCGCGCGAGTTCGAGTACACCTGACAAATAAGATCGAGCAGTGGATAGTCCTGTGCGATTAATAATCCTTGTTGTCGGTACGTAGGAAAGCACATGTCACCTGGCTCCAGAACCAGTTGCTGACCAACGGCAATCGCCTCCTCACCTTTGCACTGTATGTAGAAGGAGCACTTGCCTTGACGCTGCGCAAGTACCATACGTTCGTCATAGGCCCGCATTTTCATCATCGCGCGAAGACCTTTCAGGCAGGTCTTGGTATCGGTGTCTCCATTCCATTCCCCAACAGCGCGGTCGCCATCAAGCACCCGTATAACTGTGCGAGCAAGATCATGGATGTCTGTTGCCAGTGTATCTTCCGGAGGTCTCCTTGCTTGCCCAGCAGGGGGAATAACTACGTGCGAAAAATCAGGTTTGTCGCCTGGACGAACCAGTGGCTCGGGCACGTGCAAATGAAACTGCTTTACCGCTGCTACATGGCGAACAGACTCTCGTTCGTGCTTGATGGTGTCGTCGTTATCCATATCAGGATACACCACTGATGAGCTCGTACGCGTAAGGTTTCACGTTGCAGATCTCCTTTGACAATGATTGCAGTCAGGTGCTTTGTAGTGATGGCATATGAAAAATCACGATTTGTCGTTATATGCAGGTGTTGCAGGGCGCGAGTGTGCTTTTACATCATTGCGCCGCTTTTCCTTCCACTCTGTCAGTCGGCGCTCAAGCGCATCAAAGGCGTCACGCAATGCAACATAAAAATCTTCATGGGCCTCTGACGGGTCGTTATTCTGCGTAACTGCAAGCTCCGCCCCTGGGACTCTTATCTCGACATGAACTTCGTAGTGATTACCTTTTTTCTTATGCTGGTGAGGAGCACTGGCAACCACATGGCAGGAAGTGATTTCATCGCTTAATAGCTCCAACCGTTTAACCCGTTCTTTTACTAGGTTTTCTATGAATTCAGAACGATCAAGATTTCGAAAGCTTAATTCAAGCGGTATGGTCATTTGGATGCTCAAGATAATTGAATGAAGTACCATTATTGAACAGACAAACAATACATCTATTGATTTTGGTCAAAAAATCGCTTATTAAATAAGCTCATTTGGGCTGATTGGGTCATCTGCAGACCTATAAACGCACACTACCACTCGTTTTACCGCGTTCATCATAGGATAGGTAATTTCATGATCGAGAAAAGGCTGAACATCGACAGTTATGGCTGTTGCACCATCATCCATCGCGTCTGAAGTCTCAATGCTTACAGCGATAGACGCCGTGCCATGCCGCACTGTCACCTCGACATGATCCCGCTGTGCTGGCAAACAAGGATTGACAACGATTCCGCCCGGCACATAGTCAATGCGGAGAATTCCGTGCACAGCGAGTTGCCAAGCCCATGACGCTGAGCCGGTATACCACGCCAGCCACCTCGCCCCGGATCACTCACTGAACCGCTGACATCACCTGGGAGCACGTACGGTTCGCGTGCGTAGTGAATAGCATCTGACTGATTAAGAGTTCGTCGAATGGGTGAGATGATGTCAAATACCTTCAACGCTTTGTCACCATCACCGAGTGCTGCTGCCAGTGGCTGGCACCACTACGTCCTAGATACCAGTACGGCAAACCCAGGCGAGTAGCGTGTTTAAAATCAACAGCACTGCATAGAGTGCTCGTGCATGAGCTCCGCTGAACTGAGATAATCGAAATCGCTTGACGCGGCACCGTAAGCTCACTTTGCTTCGCCAGCCTGGCCAGCGATTCAACGGCTTTGCGATATCGCTCGCGCGTGTAAAAATTCATCTGACCGTAGGCGCTGTCAGGATCAGTCGATAAGACAGATTCAATCGCACTCAATTGATCAACAATAGCTGGCCAGTCGATACTGTTCAACACTACCAACGATGCGATTACTCGAGCAATGCATTCCGTTGGATCTGTTATTTGCGTAGTCCCTGCAGGCGATGGAATACTCACCTCAGGCAATTGCAGCTCCAACTGCTTGAAACATGAGATAAGTACCGTCATGCAAGCCAGCCGTAACATCGCGGGCAAGGCCCAGAGTTCACCGTGAAGGAGATAACTGTGTTCCTGGTAGCTATGAGCAGACTGCACGATAAACGACTGCGTGAGTTGGAGCTGCGACTCACCAGGAATAGCGTGAGCTATATCAAGTATCCTTGGTAGCGCTGTATTCTCATCAAGGATAATGCCAGGCAAGTTCTGATAAAACGACTCAGGAAAATATTTTTCAATCTGCCTTACTGCTCGTTCAAGCTGGTAATCATTATCAAGAATCCAGTTGGCATCCCGTTCGTGAACAAGGGCCGGTTCGTGACACAAACGCAAGGTTTTCTTAACTGCGACCTGGAGTTTTTGTACTGGAATAGATGCGTTCTTTACATTTTTCCGAACAGTACACGCATCGTGTCTTCGCACCAGTTCATCGACCTTGTCTGACGAAAGTGAGTACCGAGGTACATCACCATTGTTCATTATGGTTAGCTGTTACCTTCTGGCGCACCAGCTGAGGTTTTGGAAAGCCTGCCCGTAGCCGTGTCACTTCCCGTCAAGCTAGTATCACGTAACATCAGTATCGGTACAGGAGATCGTGACATCATGTGACTTGCTATATCGCCGAACGGCACATCAGCATGGCCACTGACACCATGTGACGACAACACAATTAAGTCTATCGACTCTCTATGTACAGTTTCAATTAACTGTCGACGCGAGTCTCCGCCGGTGACCACCTGCGACTCTACATCGGCACCACTCTGGCGAAGACGGCGACTGATGTGATCAAGATAGTGCTGCGCAGCGGATTCGTTGTGCTTGCTTAGCACAGCTTTTTGCCTTACCGTTTCTGTGTCGCCAGGCATTGCTTCAGCGACATCGGACAGGGGCTCAGCACGTACAAGAGCCACGGTTGCGTTACAGGCTAGCGCAATGTTGCGGATTGTGGGCAGAATGCTCTCGGCTCTCGGCTCTCGCTGAACCATCCAACGGCCCCATAATTCGGTGGAACTGGAAAAATGCCGTTGTGGTTTTGCGCGCTGGTATCAGAAAAATGGAACTGGTACATCGCTCCAATACACTACGCGATGTCGATCCGATATGACCGGTTTCCAGTTCGTTCTTACGGCAAAACACAGAAATATCACGCCTCGTACCACACAGGTAATTACCAATCGCCGTTGCTGATTTCCTCTCAAGCACAGTGACGTGAGTGTGAACAGTATCCAAGCGGTTTTCGTGACAAGGCTTTCTAAATATTGTGTCGCTTCACGTCGGCGTAAAGACCACTCAACAGGGTCTGACGGGACTTCTGATTCGTGATCGGGTTTCCAGCACGGTTAATAAACGCATATCTGCGTGTAGGGATGTTGCGAGCGCCTCTGCGTACGAAATCACACCACCCGATATAGCAGTACCATCGAGGCATACGAGTACGGATAAAAAGCGGTCTCGATTACAGTATCAGGTACGTTCACACCATCAACGTGTATTCGACTTTCTTGTTCTTGAGTCAATTGGGCGATCATGCTAAATACCTCTTTTTTACATCAATCAATTGACAGAATTGTGCGCATCTTAAGTTGCTTTATTTTCTGCTCTAGATGCTGATTGGAATCCATAAGTTCAATCACTAGCGCAACACCGGGTGTATTTATTTCTAGATCTCGCTGCAGCCGGAATGCTTTCATCAAGCGGTCTAGCTGTTTTTGTGTAAAGTCCACACCCGCTGGACCATCAGCGACAATTACGTCGTAATCGATATATTCTGTAACAACCGCTTCCGCCAAGTGACTGATCTCACACATTTCGCGAAACGTATACCGTGTCGAGAAGCCTACAATCTCGACTGTGTAAACAACATTTACGTCAGTCATTTGCATTTCCTTTGTTTTCACGTGGATTGAACGACCACAGCTCGCTCATCTCGCGATAAAGCTGTTTTTGAGCTTCGGTATCAGCGGGCGGCGCAACGATAGCGAGCACCACATATTGATCTCCTGGCGATGCCCCCGGCATACCTCGGCCCTTCATCCGCAATTTGTGTCCGTTAGTAGAGTTGGGTGGTATGGTGAGGTTGACTTTCCCAGCCAATGTCAGCACTACAATGCTGGCCCCTAGTGCCGCCTCCCACGGAGTCACCCTTAGAGTAGTAGTTACGTTCGTGCCGTCGAGATGAAAGACAGCGTCATCGGCGATGGTGAGTTCGATGTACAAATTCCCCACCGGGGCATCACCGATGGCCGGACCACCTTGCCCGCGCAGCCGAATGGTCTGTCCGTTAACCACCCCTTTGGGAATCTTGATATTAACGGTTCGATTTTCGGAACGGATGCTGCCGTCCGAATGGATAGTCGGCCTGCTTAATTCAACGGGTAGACTGACGCCGTTAAAGGCGTCTTTAAGAGAAATTTGGAGACGACTATGCACGTCCTGACCGCGCGCGGCATGATTAGACTCTGAATGAGGAGTACGCCGGGCATTGGCTCGTTGCCCAAACAGTTCTTCAAAAAAATCGCTGAATTCACCTGGTCCTGTTCCCGAAAAATCGCCAGGATCAAAACCTGCCTGACTTTGCCACCCGGGTGGCGGTGAATACCCACGACCAGAGCCCGCTCCATATTTTCGCAGTTCGTCGTATTCCTTACGCCTTTCAGTGTCCTTTAGGACTTGATAAGCCTCTGCAACCTTTTTGAATTTCTCTTCACCATCCACCTCTTTACTGACATCGGGATGATATTTTCTTGCAAGCTTTCGATACGAACGCTTGATTTTTTCAGCGCTAGCATCTTCCGCTACATCCATCACTTTGTAATAATCTACGAATTCCATACCTCAGAAGCATACTGACTCTCCCGGGCCTGTTATTGATCCAAATCAGTCTGTTGAATTTGGTAATGACTGTTTTGATGGAGTACTTGCCTTCGTTACATTTTTATCCTGTGGTACGGCCTCAACGCGAAGAAGACATCGGTTGATAACACGATACCCAGGGTTAAACTAGGGTGGCAGGAACGCTGCGTGGATCTGGCGCGACAATGTGGAGTGATCTTCATCTACGATAGCGATTGATGCATTGCGTACCTCTGGTTGTACGCCGGTTGCAATGACATAAATTGCAAAGGTGAAAGTAAACACAATCAGAACCGGATCGCGACGAAGACTGTTAAGTTCTTTCAATCCCAATCGGTATATATTTTTCAAGCGGCGTCGCATTATGTTTCCTGCTTTTAAGCAGCAGTGATGCGATGATCCAGAAGATAAGGCAGAACACTATCAACCAAAGGTGATTCTCGAACAGGCTGCTGAATCCAAGACCCTTGCTGAACACACCCGATGATATTTTCTGAAAATAGAGGGCCGGAAAAGCGTGTCCAAGCGCGTAGGCAGCCCCCTCAAGTGTCGATACGGATAGAGCATACCCGAGAGCAGGAATTCCATTTTACTCGCCGGTGCTGCGTACAGATTGGTGATCGATCCCAGCTCTTTTTCCCTGACGACACCTAACGCTGTCAGCATGCGATCTTCACGCATACGTGATCAATAGCCATAAAATCACCTAAACGCATAGTCAATCCATCCGCTTCGATCGCAGACTCTCCTCCGTGTACCGTGCGTGGAGGTACTATGATAGACCGATGTTGGGCACTTTTTTCCAATAGCAAAAGTGCAAGGAAAGCATCTTCCAGTGTCTTTTTATTTGTATCTGATTTAAGTTCAGCCGGCATTCCTGTTGCTAGAACTCGTCCTTCATCTAGGGCGATCAGTGCTACTTTGTCCGAATAGCCGCCCGAAGAAATCGATATTCTCGAGAATGGTTAACGTTGGATATAGATTACGGCCCAAACCTTGCGGCATCTAGGCAATGCGCGTACAGACAGCCTGTCGATGCGATCGGCCGGCCATATCGCGACCGAGCACTTGCACACCACCCTTCTGCATTTTACGAATACCTGCAACCAACCGCAGCAACGTCGACTTGTCCACACCATCAGGTCCGATTATTTCTACCATCTGTCCTGACGGGACAGATATCGAGACATTGTCGAGCGCCTTTGTGGATCAATACCAGTGCGTCACGGACATTAGTATCGAACAGTTATTCTCGTCGGTAGCTTTGCATCCATTGCTCAAGCATCGTGACATGCTCTGGATTGTCTTGAAGCCCGGATAATGGAACCTGATGGGAACGAAGAGTCCCCTCGACTGGCACACCATCAACAGTCTTTGCACCTGTCCAACCTTTAGGCGTCTTGAGAATAATAATAGGCCATCGAGGACGCTGGCTGAATCCCTTAGTTCGAGCGGATAATTGGATTTTCTGGATGTCAGCGACTGCGGCGTCTAGCGTGGCAGCTCTACGCTGATGGACAAGTAATGGATCCGAACCTTCAACAAAATCGGTGTGTACCCGTAACCATCAAATATACGTGTTAGCTCATCTTCCCCTATTCGAGCCAACACAGCGGGATTAGCAATTTAATAGCCGTTCAGATGAAGAATTGGCAGAACGGCGCCATCTCGTTCGGGGTTCAAAAACTTGTTGGAATGCAAGCTTGCCCCTAGTGGACCGGTCTCCGCTTCTCCATCACCAACCACGCAACAGGCGATAAGATCTGGGTTGTCGAATACTGCACCAAATGCATGAACTAGGGAATAACCGAGCTCCCCACCCTCATGAATTGAACCAGGTGTTTCAGGGCCACATGGCTTGGCACACCACCTGGAAATGAAAACTGTTGGAAAAGCTTAGTGAGTCCAGCTGCGTCTTGCGAAACACTCGGATAGACTTCGCTGTACGTGCCTTCTAAGTAAGTATTGGCAACCAATGCCGGTCCGCCATGGCCGGGTCCTGCAATGTAAAGAACATTCAGATCGTGTGCTTTTATGACGCGGTTGAGATGTGCCTATATCAGATTCAATCCAGGGCTAGTGCCCCAATGTCCAAGCAGCCGGGGCTTTATATGCTCTAGGCTTAAACTCTCACGCAGCAACGGGTTTGCCATGAGGTAGATTTGCCCCACAGACAGGTAGTTAGCTGCACGCCAGTATGCGTCGATTAACTGAAGCTGTGTTTGACTGAGCAGTTCGTCAGCTATTACCGTGGATCGCTCGAACATTTTACCGTTACTCTCCGATGTACCTGATAACTGCTTGGGTTCTGAATAAATCACAGTTGCTTAGTATGTCGTCTCAGCTTCGTCGCTTGTGGCGTCTTCAAACTCTGCGTCAACCACATCATCCTTGTTGCCAGGTTTCGCCCTGTCTTGTCCAGTGGCGTCTGTGCTAGCGTTACTGGATGACTTTTCTTGAACGACGGCAATCAGCCCAGATAGCTTCTGCATCTGCTTTTGAATTGATTCTTTATCCTCTCCCTTGACTAACTCCTCCAACACACCGATTTCTCGTTCTATCTCCTGCTTGTCAGAATCCGACAGTGAATGGGATTAATCAACGATCAGCTGGTGGCCTATGTGGTTCTGCGCATCAGCCTGATTGCGTGCTTCGACAAGATCACAGAATTTTTTATCGTCAACTGCATTGACTTCTGCGTCCTTGACCATTCGAGTAACCTCTTCTTCGGCAAGGCCCGAGGATGCTTTTATTACCATGGATTGGGATTTACCACTTGCCTGGTCTTTTGCCGATACGTTGAGAATGCCGTTAGCATCGATATCAAATGTGACCTCAATCTTCGGAGTTCCTCTGGGCGCTGGGGGAATATCTTCAAGATTAAATTGACCAAGAGACTTGTTGTCTATAGTGCGCTCGCGCTCTCCTTGTAAAACATGAACGGTAACAACAGACTGGTTCATCAATTTCCGAAGGCTTTAGCTTGGCATCATCCAGTGCCGTCTGACAGGGAGTCACGGTCTGCTCAACCAAATCAGCAACAAGGGACTCGAGCTTGGCACGGGTTAATTTCATGTTCAAGTGTTTGGGCGCAGAACTATCAGCAGTCACATACGGTAGATTAATATCCGTCTGTAAATTAGAACTCAACTCTATCTTTGCCTTCTCAGCAGCTTCTTTTAAACGCTGTAGTGCTAAAGGATCCTGGCTGATATCCATGCCTGATTCCTTGTTAAACTCCTTGATAAAGTACTCCATCAATATTCGGTCAAAATCCTCACCGCCCAGAAACGTATTACCATTAGTTGCAAGAACCTCGAATTGCTGTTCACCATCGTCATCCGTTATTTCTATAATCGAGATATCGAATGTACCGCCACCAAGATCAAACACAGCCACTTTCTGATTACCGTGTTTTTTCTCTAGCCCATACGCCAAGACCGCAGCCGTGGGTTCATTGATAATTCGTTTCACGTCCAAACCGGCAATTCGCCCGGCATCTTTGGTTGCCTGACGTTGGGAATCATTAAAATAGGCTGGAACCGTAACGACAGCTTCAGTGACTGGATGACCTAAGTATTCTTCGGCTGATTGTTTCATTTTGCTAAGGATTCGAGCAGCGATCTCTGGTGGCGACATTTTCTTACCACCTGCTTCTACCCAAGCATCGCCATTGCTTGCTTTAACAATGTTAAACGGCACCAAAGCTATATCTTTCTGCACAAGCTCATCGCTATAGCCACGGCCGATTAGTCGCTTGATGGCGAACAACGTGTTTGATGGATTTGTGACTGCTTGACGTTTAGCTGGCTGACCTACTAACTTCTCTCCATCAGCGGTAAAGGCCACGACAGATGGTGTGGTGCGGGCGCCTTCACTATTTTCAATGATTTTTGGCTGGTTGTTTTCAATCACAGCCAAGCATGAATTTGTGGTGCTCAGACCGGTCAGGTGAGACTCGTATTGACCGGCGAGCCGAACAGCAGCCTTCAAGACGTGTGTCGCTTGCGACTCGCTTTCAAGATGGAGCAGGATAGTTTTAAATGACATGCGAAAGCTCTCATAATAGGTAGCTCTCGTAAGTATGTATAAATCGCAAGCAAGCAACTTGATCGAAATCAACTGCTAGGATGATTTTTGCTCTAACGTAGGAACACGTATATTGAGTATGCATCGCAAACGCATTGTTTGAAGAAACGCCCATAGATGACAAGTCATTGCACGTATTGCGAACATAGGCGAATGCTCTGCTGGAATAATTATGGTCACCAACGACAACAATGGAAACCCCATAAATGAATAGTTTTGATTCCAAACAGTCGCTGCTCATTGGCTCCGATAAGGTACAGATTCAATCACTTGCCGCGTTATTGCCACACTATCCAGTCGATACCCTGCCCTATTCGCTCAAAGTGCTACTAGAGAATCTATTACGCCATGAAGATGGACGTAACGTCACGCGCGCGCATATTGAGGCACTGGCGAATTGGCAGCCCGATGCACAGCCGGACACGCAAATAGCGTTTTCCCCGTCTCGTGTGATTCTGCAGGACTTCACTGGTGTACCAGCCATCGTTGATCTTGCAGCGATGCGCGATGCCATGAAGTCTCTCGGCGCTGATCCGTCACTGATCAACCCCCAGATACCCGTGGATCTAGTCATCGATCATTCGGTGATGGTCGATCACTATGCCTCGCTTGATGCGCAGGATTTGAACCGAAAACTCGAATTCTCGCGCAATCGCGAGCGCTACGAGTTTCTGCGCTGGGGACAACAAGCCTTCTCAAAGTTTCGTGTCGTGCCACCGGGTACTGGTATCGTGCATCAAGT
>JBLHWG010000081.1:0-16539 GCA_047629055.1 Halioglobus sp. | reverse complement strand
GCGTAGTACTCTTTTCTCAAGCTGACTTGCTGACTCAAACCATCTCGAATTATGTCGCGCTGAGTCGTGGAGAAGTTCAGACCGAGCCTTCCGGCCCATTTAACAATGTTTTTCAGTCGCCGCTCAACGCGTTCCTCGCGGGTTTTTGTGCCATAGCGTTCCCTGTTTTTCTGACGCTCGCTATTGAACCGCTTTTCTAGGAGGTTAATTTGCTTATCGCTTAAGGATTGGATTAAAGCGAAGAGGTAATTCACCGGGTGACATTCGCGAACATTGCGCGAGTATTCTTCAGCACTAGTAGCCCACCTTGTAACGTCATTCCGATTGGTTGAACCAACGGTTGAAATGGAGTCCGCAACTTCCTGCAGTAAATCAGCATATTTCGGCATTTCTACTTGTCGATGCCACACATGGAATGTTCCCACAGCTTGTTCAAACGCGCTCATTTGATTCTCATTGAAATTCCCGAGTTTTTTGAATTCGGATCTCATTTGGTCGTCGAGGCGGTTGTAAAGCGGGCCGATAATGACTTTGCTGTTGGTACAAGCTGTGAGTAAAACAGCCAACAGAGCTAGCGCCACAAGCTTGAGAAGCCCAGATCTGCCTCTCACTTTTGATCTACGTGAAACTGAATTGGGGGCGTCAATTAGGCAAACTGAATGCCTTGAGCGACGGCTTTCGTACCACGAGAGAGCGTCAATAGGTATCATTGGGGGTTCTATCCATGACTAATCTAATTGGTATCAGGAGTTACAAGCATGTCAGATTCTTCCGTAACGGAGAGTACAGTAGAGGCTGTCGGCGTTGGTGTCGCGGATCCAGATACGGCAGGTCCCGGCAAAGTTGTGGCCTTTCACTATGATTTATACGATGCAACAGCGAAAAAGGTCGAAACTTCAAAGTCAGGTGATCCAGTTTTATGCCTCTATGGCGAAAGAGGCGTACTTCTGGCGCTTCAAGCTGCATTTGTCGGAAAGGTTGCGGGCGATGATTTTTCGATAACTATTCCTCATGAAAAAGCCTACGGACGTCACTATCCAGACAGAGTGCAGCGACTGTCGCGTAAGAAGATAGACGGTGGAAAGCAACAGATGTTCCGTCCCGGGCAAATAATTACCATTCGAGGAGAGCAAGGGCCTAGTCCTGCCACCATAATAAAGGTGGGTAAATTCAATTTGGATGTCGACATTAACCACCCGTTGGCCGGTGTCGATTTAACCTTTGATGTGCAAATCGTATGTGTGAGACAGGCTGGCGCTGAAGAAATTGAGCACGGTCACGCTCATGGTCAAGGTGGCCATCAGCACTAAAATAAGATGTCTGATGGTTGAATTTTCAGCCATCAGAACTCAATAGGCTAGGAGGCTATTCTCGGACAGCCCCCAGATGGACTTTGCCACAGGAGAATGCAGCATGAATTTAGTTGTCAAACTACCGGCCCTTGGTTTGGGCCTCGCCGCGGCTGTGTTATTGAGTGCCTGTGTGCAAAATCTGGTCACGGGGAAAAAAGATTTTTTACTGGTTTCACAAGATTGGGAGTTGAAAATTGGCGCAAAGCAGTATTTACCATTGCGGCAATCTCAGGGTGGTGATTATGTTGTCGATCCTGGGGTTGAGCGGTATGTTCAATCTGTGGGTAACCGTCTGGCGGCAAAAAGTGATCGTAAACTACCCTATGAATTCCATGTCATAAATGATTCAACCCCTAATGCTTGGGCTCTTCCGGGAGGCAAGATTAGTATCAATCGAGGCTTGCTCGTCGAATTAAAAACCGAAGCGGAGTTAGCCGCCGTGCTGGGGCACGAAATTGTTCACTCTGCGGCAAAACATGGAGCTAAGGGGCAGACCCGAGGTATCGGACTTCAACTAGGTGTCCTTACCGCATCAGTTATTGGTGCTCGCCAAGGCTATGGACAGGAGGTCCAGCTATTGTCCAGTGTTGGTGCACAGATAATAAACAGTCAATATGGTCAGGGCGCTGAGCTTGAATCAGATCACTATGGCATGAATTATATGTCTCGGGCCGGTTTTGACCCTCAGGGTGCAGTTGAATTGCAACGCACGTTTGTAGCGTTATCAAAAGGGCAGCAATCCAACCCGCTATCTCGACTATTTGCTAGTCATCCTCCGTCCCAAAAACGTGTAGATGAAAATATCAAAACAGCCCAAGGATTGAAGAAGGGCGGTATTGTCGGGGAGGATAGCTATAAAAAAGCTATGGCTCGTTTGTTTAAAACACAGAAAGCCTATGACGCATATGACAAAGCACATGCGGCATTCAAAAAGAATGATATCAAGCAGGCATCATCGTTGCTCAAAACCGCAATTCGCATTGAGCCCAAAGAGGCACATTTTTATTCTTTGCAAGGTGATATCGCCATGGCTCAGAATAATATGTCTACCGCAAAGAGGTTTTACAGCAATGCAATCTCGCTGAACTCTCAATTTTATCGCAACTACCTTCAGCGTGGAAAGGTCAACGAAAAACAGAATAATAGCAAAGCTGCACAGGCGGACTACGCAACTAGTCTAAAACTGCTGCCAACAACGGCGGCACAATTAGCTCTGGGTCAGTTTGCAGAGAACGATGACAAGTTGCAGGTTGCGAGGCGCTACTACACGATGGCAGCTCAAACTTCCGGAGCTGATGCCGAAAAAGCGCAAGGTGCTCTTATGAGGCTCGACCCACCAACCTCCATAGACACGCGTTTGCTGGTTCGTCAGGGCGTGAACCGAAACGGTAATTTCGTTATCGAACTCATCAATCAAACTTCTCGCAGTATAGGCAACGTGAAGCTGGGACTACGCAGTCGAGCCAATGGACCTCAGCAAGTCCAGACTGTCCGTAAAACTATCGCACCCGGGCGGCGGCACATTATCGATACCGGTGCAAAAATGACTAAGCTTCGGGCTGAGAAAATCAACGTTGTCGTTCTTAATGCCGACTTTGTTCGATAAGGAAAAAGAGTAACCGAGCCCGATTGCAGGGCCTTGTGTAACAGGGCCTTCAACGGATTACTCACGCAAGTGCTTACTGGATGTGTGTATGCAGTTCGGCTAAAGATGACACAGAAACATCAGTGAGTTCAGGCCAAGGAAAGGTCTTTGTAACATCTAGATGAACGGTTGCTACACCCGCAGAATGCCCTGTTTGCAGATCGAATACATAGTCACCGACCATCACTGCATCAGTGGGTGCAGCCTGCCACTGGGAAAGTAATAAATTGACACCGGCAGGGTCAGGTTTTGGTGTGCAACAATCACGGCTTACGATGGTGCTACTCGTAAAGTAGTGGTCTATTCCGCACGCGGCAAGCGTGACTTCTGCAATCTGTTTTCCATTACGTGTGACTATTCCTAAGCTTGCACCCTTTTCTAGTAGTGCATCGAGCAATTCCACACATCCGGGTTGTGGCTTAGCATCGGCAGCCATGCGTAATTCCATCTCATCCAATTCACGGTGTTTTTCACGCGCTTCGCCCAGCTCCAGAGCATCTAGCGCTTCAAGAATAGGAACTCCTGCAGGCAAATTCAATTGTGCGCGCATTGCGTCGAAGTCATGCATGGCTTGTGTCAGAGTGCCATCCATGTCAAACATCCAGAATGTCTTTTCTTTCAGATTCATGTGTATTTTAGTGAGGTAGTGAAACGGTTATTGTTCAGGCCGTACGAAGTCTGTCCTATAGGTAGGGTGGTTTTTCCTGAACAGATCATACTCGGTCTGAGCCTTTGACAATTGCTTTGCAGCCACCAGATTATTAATAGTTCTCAACCAGCTTTCTGGGATTTTCCGATACTCAAATTCGTTGTCATTTAGTGGTTGCGGGGCTAGCGAAACTGTACTGCCCGGCAAGGGACTTCTTGATGCCGCTTTAACACCCGGACTGATGAGTGCCATTGGCGCTAGGGCCTCGTTAGGAGATATTTTAGCAGCAGGCGTCATATCGGCAGACTCTACAGCTTCTTCATCGGATTCCAGACTGATGTCTTGGGATATCAACATTTTCTCTTCTATATTGATTTCTTGGATTTTTAACCTTCTGCTTTCTTGAAGCTCGGAGGTTGGAGCATTTAATACAAGCGGGCCAATGATTACTGCGAGAACCAGAATTGCGGCAATGGCAAACCATGGCGAATACTTATTCAATGACGTTTTTGACAGTGGTGTAACTGTCTGTACCTGTCGAGAAGCGGCAAGAATGATGTCGTCTAACGATTCGGGTACGCATATTTTTTGCTTTTCAAACTGGCATCACCGCCGGCATAAGCCTGCATCAATTGTGCGTCGTCCATCGCCGGATAATCACCCATGTCGTTAGTTTAGCTGTTTCAACCTTGATCTTGATCATGTTGCAACGATAGGGTTGCGCGCTCTATCTGATTCAAACTATCAGCAATATCAATGAGGGTTAAGAATTCCTGTCTATACCCATGGTTGTCGGTCCCCTTAGCCAGCTTGGCAACCGTTCGAATATTGTCGAAGTTAAAGTCGTTAAGGTGTTGACTCTGAAGCAGTAGTTGTCCAAACGATGCCACGCTTGCTGCGAATCTAAAATCCTCGGTAGCGTTGTTGAATGTGTCTTGAATCTGCTCTGTGGAAACAATGTTTGCCACTAGCAGGCTCTCGCTGTGTGAAGGCAACTTGTAGCGCAGTCGAACATGGGCAATTTCGTTCAAGGTGTTGCTGGTAGGTGGCGGTACGGTGGGTTCATATCGGTTTGCCGTATGCTTCTCACCTGCTTGACCCGTCAACGCGATCTCGTAAAGGGCTGTCACTGTATGCCCGGCCTCTATTTCGCCGGCATCTACGTTATCATTGTCGAAATCTTCGTTGGCTAAATGCCTGTTTGTGTACCCTATAAGGCGGTATTCGCTAACGGTTGTCGAATTGAATTCAACCTGGATTTTAACGTCTTCTGCAATGGTTAACAGGCTGGACTGAAGCTCGTCCACAAGTACTTTTCGAGCTTCGCTCAATGTGTCTATATAGGCGTAGTTACCATTGCCTTCCTGAGCAAGTTGTTCCATTAACTGGTCATTATAATTTTCTGAACCGAACCCTAAAGTAGTTAAAGCGATGCCTGATTTGCGCTTGCTGGCTATGAGAGTTTTCAGTTTTCCAATATCACTGATGCCAACATTGAAGTCGCCATCGGTGGCCAGAATGACTCTATTTGTCCCTTTGGCGATAAAGTTCTGTGCGGCTATTTGATAGGCCAGTTCAATGCCTGCCTCACCGTGAGTGGATCCTCCGGCGGTAAGTCGAGCTAATGCATTGTGAATGGCCTGTTTCTCATTCCCTAGCGTAGGCTCCAGCACATTGCCCGATGATCCCGCATAGACCACAATACTAACGGTGTCTGAAGATGTCTGTTGATTGCTCAATAGGATTATTGAAGATTTGAGTAGTCCTAGCTTATTTGGACTATCCATTGAGCCTGATACATCAATAAGAAAGACCAGGTTAGCTGCCTTTTTTTCTATTGCACTGGGCGAAAAGCCTGCCAAGCTGATTCGCAGTAAGTGTGTGTTTTCATTCCAAGGTGATGGTGCTATTTCGGTGTTCACAGAGAACAGTTGGTTTTGTGTTTGATCAGCAGCATAGTCGTAAGAAAAATAATTAATAAGCTCTTCAATCCGGATGGCATCTTTTGGGGGGAGTGAGCCTGATTGAAGAATTCTGCGCATATTTGAATAGGCGCCAGTATCAACATCAATGCTGAAAGTCGACACTCGCCCTTTCGACGTTCTAACCGTCTTGTTGTCTTCATAGGCTGCGTACGTTTCGCGATTGTAGGGCGCTGATAAAACTCGGTAATATTCACTGGTAAGCGACTGGCTTTAGCTATCTGTATATTTTGGCTCAGACCTACTTCAGTATCAAACTGCACGGAAGGGCTAGCAGTTTCACCAAGTGTGGTTCCGTCTGAGAGAAATAGGGTGGTGGTTTTGATATCTTCGGGTGACTTTTCTGACGTCATCTGCTCAATCGAACACGCACCGATGGATAACATGACGGTGGTGACAGCGCAAACCAGGCTGGTTTGTGTGAAATTGGTCATTATTTGATCTCATTTTTACAGGTTATCTCTAGAACGTTGAAAATGAGAATTCGGGGTTAATCGAATTAACCTTATAATTCGGGATACATTCTGGGAATTTCAAAATTATGCCTTTTAGCCCTATCAATTTCCGCCAAGCGCTCAGCGCGTCTGTGTTAGGAACTGCTCTGTTATCTGGCTCTATTGGTCAGTCGGATGAAATGATTCCGAGGGCGCTTCTGGTGGATATGGCGCGCAACCAGTTTTCAATTCTGTGCAATTCCGAAGCATTTGCAAGCTGCATGGGATTCACGACTGAGTTATGCATGGCGTTATCGGAGCAGGCAATTAGTCAATGTTTGCTGCCCTTGCCAAAGGAAATAAGTCCAGAAAAATTAGAAAATAGTGCTTTGGAATCGTGTCCAAAAGGCGTGTATGCTGGTGCCGGCTTTTCTGAAGAGAAAGCTGATGTGTGTTTCGACAGGGCTATGGAGGTGGAGCCTAAGGGCTAGGGGCAATATTCAGCCGTTTTTGCGTTGATGGTTTGTAGGCAGATTTTGCCGTTTACTAGAGGTTGGTTCTTCATCAGAGCGCTGTTTGGGCGAGTTCCACAACATACACGCAATGCTTACTAACGCCGTAATCATGAGAATGCCAACAAGCATTCCCCCCAGTATTTCTTCCATGTCAAGCTCCCGATTAACGAATCACGCCGGTGGTTCGAAGGCCTATGCCTGAGCGGGCTGATTGCTCTGCAGTAGTCGATGCTAACTCCTCAATCAATAACGCATCTATCCTTGCTAACCTTTAGGACTTGTAACATTGGTAACACAGAAATGAAAATCTGGGAAATCTAATTTGCACAGATAATCTTGACCGAATCGTTCGAAGCCGGTTTAGGTAACGCTTAACTTGAGCTTCTGCATTGCTATCGCAAAGTGTCCACTAGCTGAAAACGCTCGCTTACAGATAAGGATCTAGTAAAAAGGCGGCACTGGAAGCCGCTGCTAGCCAATCCCATGTATTAACAGGACCTGATGTAAAACCATCCCAAGTATGGCTGATTACAACTGGGCGCTTGACATCGCCCTCAAAAAGTATGGAATAGAAATTCCGTTTCCACAGCGACAAATACGGATGCGTGCCGGTAGGTTCTCGGAAACTTCTGCGTAGTAAACCCTAGGGTAAGCTTGCGAGTTCTTTATTGTTGCCAATCTGCCGCCCGTTTCTCAAGGAATGCGCTTAATCCCTCTTGTGCGTCCTTGTTGGCTCTTATGCTTGCGAGACGATCTCCAAGGCCCGAGCGTAATGCAAAATCTATATCTTTTCCTGTGACATCTGCGATCAGTTTTTTGGCGGCAATCTGCGCCCGAGGGCTAGCATTTAACAAGGATTCGATGTGCGCTTCAACGGTTGAGTCTAAATCAATTAGCCCACAGACATCATGAACCAGCCCAATACGATGAGCTTCGTGGGCATTGATTCGTTCTCCGGTTAGAAAATACCGTCTTGCCGCTCTAGAGCCAATTGCGGCTATTGAGTAGGGGCTTATTGTGGCTGGAATAATCCCCAGTTTTACTTCTGAGAATGCAAATTGAGCAGTGTCGCTGGCCACCACAATATCGCAACAACAGGCAAGACCTGTCCCGCCTCCAAGGGCCGCGCCGTGAATGCGAGCAATGGTTGGACGCTCGAAGGAATTAACGACGTCCAGCATGTTGGAAAACGCCATCGCGTCTTCTCGATTCTGTTCATCAGTTAACGATGCCGATGCTTTCATCCAATTGATGTCTGCACCAGCGCAAAAATGTTTGCCGCTTGCGCTTATCAACAAGATGCGAGTGTGAGTATCTAAATTATCGACTGTGGCGGTAAGCTCATCAATAAAGTGTCGGTCCAGTGCGTTGTAGTTATCTGGCCGATTCAGTGTGAGCGTTGTTACGCCACGGGCGTCTGTGTGCTTAGTTATGTATGCCATTTTCTAAAACAGTCTGGTAAGGGGTTCATTGTTAGAAATCAGAATGCGAACAAAACGATGCCCAGTATTGATTGACGTCGTGGCTGATCCATTGGCGTTGGAGTGCTAGACACAACTACCATCCGCCGCTGGCAAGCCAGCGATCGAGCTGTTCCAGACGATCATTGCCCCAAAAAATCTCTTTGTTGACAATCATTACTGGCGAGCCAAATACACCCGCACTAATCGCGTTCTCCACCTCGCTGCGCAACGCATCCTTAGCCGGTTGTTGTGTGATGGCGCTAAGCATTGTCGCCGAATCAATACCCAGAGATGCGGCTATTTCTCCCAGAATCTCCGGGTTGGTTATGCCTTTTCCGTCTGCGTAGTAGGCTCGAAATATCGCATGTATAAATTCACTGGTTTGTGTACTCGAGGCTTGATCACCATCGCGTAGCCAGAGCGTTGCTCGACAGGCAGCAACCGCGCCAATAGGGAAAACCTCTGGATGAATATAATCAAGCTTGTGCTCACGGGCTGAACGGGTAAAGTCCATGATGGCGTAATCACCTTTTAACGGAGCTTCAGTTAAGGGCGCTTGTCCAGTGACCTTAAATATTGCGCCCAGCAAGATTGGATGCCATACCACTGTATGGTCGTGTGCAATCGCAATTTGTTCTATGCGTTGACTGGCAAGATAGCCATACGGAGAAGAGAAGTCGAAATAAAAGTCGATGATTTTTGACATGCTTGTTTCTAAAGTTAATTTGGCGACAGTTGAATAGCGTGTGTGTTAAGCAACGAGCGCTCGGCTGATCACCAATCGTTGTATTTCTGATGTGCCCTCGTACAGTTGACATACTCGAACATCGCGTGCAATTCGTTCTACTGCGTAGTCTTGCAAATAGCCATAACCACCGTGAATTTGAATGGCTTGAGAGCAAACCTTTTCGGCCATTTCGCTGGAGAATAGTTTTGCCATAGATGCTTCTACAAGACAGGGGTCTTGTTCGTCGCGAAGAACTGCTGCGCGAAGTACGAGTAAGTGAGCTGCATCAATTTGTGTGGCCATGTCAGCTAGCTTAAAGGCAATAGCCTGATGTTCAATAATAGCTTTGCCGAACGTTTTACGTTCTTGCGCAAACTTTAGCGCGTGCTTGTAGGCACTTCGAGCCATGCCCACCGCCTGTGCGGCAATGCCAATTCGACCACCTTCCAGGTTAGACAGTGCAATGCGATAGCCTTGCCCCTCAACGCCTAGCCGATCCTCTACAGGTACGCGGCAGTTATCCAGAGTGATCTGACACGTGTCTGAGGCACGTTGCCCCAGTTTGTCCTCAACGCGGCTTACGATATAACCCGGTTCATCGGTGTTAACAATAAAAGCAGAGATGCCGTGTTTGCCTTCGTCGGTACGTGCAAAGACAATGGCAAGGTGTGCATTTTTGCCACTCGTGATGAATTGCTTTGTACCGTTGAGCAAGTAATGATCGCCTTTGAGTGTGGCCGTGGTGCGAATGGCAGAAGCGTCAGAACCGGCATCAGGCTCTGTCAGACAGAACGCGGCAAGTAACTCTCCTGTTGCCATGGCCGGCAAATACTTCTGTTGCTGGGCCGAGCTGCCAAAATTTAATAACGGCATACACCCTACAGAGTTATGCACGCTCATGATCGTAGACGTGGCACCTTCTCCTGCTGCGATTTCTTCTAAAGCCAGGGCGTAGGAGACATTATCGGTGTTAGCGCCACCAAAGGATTCAGGGACCAACATACCCATGAAGCCAAGCTGCCCCATCTGCTTAATGGCCTCCGCAGGAAAGAGCGATTTAGCATCGTTGGTTCCAGCCTGTGGGGCCAGCACGGACTGTGCAAAATCTGCTGCTGTGTCTCTTATTAGCGTCTGTTCAGTAGTGAGTTTCATGGCTATTGCAAACGTTCGATGGCAATGGCGGTAGCTTCACCGCCACCGATACAAAGCGCGGCGATACCCAGATTTTGCCCTCGTTGTTCCAGGGCATTCATTAACGTAACGAGAATGCGAGTACCCGAGGCTCCAACAGGATGTCCTAAAGCACAAGCCCCTCCATAAACATTCACATTGTCATCATCTAGTCTGAGTTCGTGAATGGCTGCCATGGTGACTACTGCGAATGCTTCATTGATCTCGTAGAGATCAATCTCATTGGCTGATTTATTCAGTTTGTTCAATAATTTTTCTATGGCGTGAACCGGAGCGGTTGTAAACCACTCCGGAGCCTGTGCGTGGCTAGCGTGGGCCAGGATTTTTGCCTTGGGCGTTAGCCCCCGTTTCTCGGCTTGTGATTGACGCATCATGACTAGAGCCGCCGCACCATCGGATATGGAGCTCGCATTTGCCGCAGTCACAGTTCCATCTTTCGCAAAAGCTGGTCGTAACGTACGAATTTTCTCTAGATTAGCTTTTGGAGGCTGTTCATCTTTATCGATCACTATGTCGCCTTTGCGAGTTTTGATGATGACCGCTTCAATTTCATTTGCAAACGCGCCTGAGCTCATTGCAGCTTGGGCACGAGTAAGTGATCTGATAGCAAAGTCGTCTTGCGCCTCTCGGGTAAATTGATAGTGAGTGGCCGTGTTCTCGGCGAAATGGCCCATCAATTTTCCAGGTTGATAAGCATCTTCCAGCCCATCAAGAAACATATGATCCTTGACCTCACTGTGACCCATGCGCAGGCCCTCTCTGACTTTTGGAAGCAGGTATGGCGCATTGCTCATGCTTTCCAGTCCCCCTGCAACCATGACATCATTGCTGCCGGCAAGCAGTAAGTCATGTGCAAACATAACGGCTTTCATTCCTGAACCACACATCTTGTTGATCGTCGTACAGCCGGCGCTTTCCGGAACTCCAGCACCTAACGAAGCTTGACGTGCGGGTGCTTGGCCGAGTCCTGCTGGCAGTACGCAGCCCATGATGACCTCTTCAACATCGCTCGCCGCCACGCCTGCTCTGGCAAGTGCTGCTCGAATACTCGCTGAGCCTAGCTCAGGAGCCGAAGCTGCAGCTAGATCTCCTTGGAAACTGCCCATTGGGGTTCTTGCGCCATCTACAATGACGATGGGGTCGGCAGAAGGTAAGTGCATATTGCTAAATTATCCGGATGCGTTCAGGTGGGGTGGGTATGCTGCTCGCGGCAGTGCGTTTCAATATCGTTGACGTTGACGTTAACGTCAAGTGCGAGCACTCAAAACTTGTCGTTAGAAAAGGTGCGCAGCTGCGCTACCCGAAAGTAGGCCCCATCTGTCTCGCTGATCGTGACGGTTGAGGCCTACTCGCTGAGTCGATTAACTGACGTATCATTTGAAGTAGAGGGGAACTATAGTTGTAGTTTGTGCACTATATTTACTGGCAATTGGTCAAAAGAGTGAACCTCTACCTCAATTTTCGTGAAAGCGGTAGGTAAAACAGGGCTAAATAGTGTGCTCATCGACTGAAGGTCGAAGATGAATTGAACTATAATAGAGGCACCTTTTGTGTGAGTGACGAGCGATTCCGTGGTGTTCTCCAGTCATCCCATCAAGGGTCTCTTCGGACGACCTTGCAGGCACCGCGTCCGGAACCGAGTCCGGAACCGAGTCCGGAGCTGGGTCCGACGGGTATGCTGAGCCGTCAAAGTGCATTAGGCCAGTCCTGCGACAGGGTTGCCTTGAAAGACGATCGCCTGGTTTATCGCGCTTGCTCCACGGCATTCGCCCACAGCATTGGTTGCTCGTCTCCTGATGACATCATCGGAAAAACTGATTTTGATCTTTTCCCTGGCGATGTGGCCAGAGAGCAAATGGCTTTAGACAGCCGCACTATTTACGCTGCAGAACCGGACATCAGCACTATTAATTTGGGTCCAACTGCCGACGGCATAGACGCAAGGTACGCGATGATTGTGCGTACCCCCATAGTGGGCGAGAACAATAAAGTCCGAGGCGTGGATATAAGGCTGTTGGGTGGGCCTGCCATTAATGCACCTCGTTCGGCAGTCTCGATTGACTATCAGACGCTGGTCAATGACGGAATTCAGGGGAGTCTAATCCTTGCTAAGAAATCTATTCTCTTCGCAAACGATAACGCTGCCCGTGTTTTGGGTTATCCGAGTGCACAGGCCCTGATAGATAGTGCTCGCGTATCTGACATCTTCAGCGAAATCGAGCATCAACGCGCGCTCGGCCAGGCGGTGTCTGATTCGTCCGCTCCCGATACACCGCAACGAGTTAATCTGTTAGCGAACTCCCGTACAGGCAGTCTTGTGCGACTGATTGCTCGTGTTAATCATGTTCAGTGGGGTGCATCGCGGGCGCTTCTGCTGTCATTCGTTGACGTTGCTGTGTCAGATCCACAGACGGTAAGTGCAGCAATTCCTGTAAATCAACTCGGATTTACACTGCCTGAAGATCAGCTTCAAGAGCTCAAAAGGCTCCGAATTAATGAAGTACGGTATCGACACTATGCGAGTGCGGCTGCTGATTTTTTCTGGGAAATCGATTCCAATCTAGTTTTCCGTGTTGTGTCCGAAGGGCTTGCCCGCGTTCTGGGAATTCCTCGTGAACTCATACTTGGCAGAAGCATCAATCAATTGCTCGACCACCCCGCTAATATCAATGACAAGTTCTACTGGGAAGAGCATCTGAATCGATTATCTGAACGAGCACCGTTTCGAGATTTTGAATTTCGTTGGTCAGTGGATGGTGACACTCGAGTGGTCCGCTATAGCGGTATTCCTGTGTTCAATCGGGCCAGAGAATTTGTCGGATATCGAGGTGCAGGGTGTGATGTGACAGCATCAGTACGCCAGACTGAAACGACCGCTTATCATGCTAATCACGATGCTCTGACCGGCTTGGTCAATCGGCGATCTTTTGAAAATACAGTGCAAGAGGCTTTGGAAATTTCACGACAGAATCGCATGGCTCATGCGCTATGTTTTATGGACCTAGATTCTTTTAAAATCGTGAACGATACCTGCGGCCACCAGGCTGGTGATGAATTGCTGCGACAACTAGCACAGTTGTTTGATTCCTTGGTGCGAAAAAGTGATGTTCTTGCCAGATTGGGTGGCGATGAGTTCGGGGTGTTGTTATACAAATGCAGCGTTGCTGAAGCATTAAAATTGGCCAATCAAATTCGTCATGAAGTCGAAAATTTCCAATTCTTCTGGAAAGAGAATCGATTTACAGTCGGCGTAAGCGTTGGGTTGGTTGTGGTTGATGATCGCTGGGAAAACATTGAGTCACTATTTAGCGCTGCTGATTCAGCTTGCTACATCGCCAAAAACGAAGGACGAAACCGCGTAGTGATTTATCGCGAAGGAGAAGGTAACGCTAGCAATCGAAAAGTTGCCACCCATTGGGTTGAAGAAATTAACTCAGCTTTGGAAGACGATCGTTTGCGAGTGGCCTGTCAGAAAATATTGCCATTACACAATCAGCCTGAAGGATTACGCTTTGAGATCTTGCTCCGATTGGCAATGCGCGATGGGGAAATGATCTCTCCGCAAGCTTTTTTACCTTCTGCCGAACGATACGGGCTTATGACGGCGCTTGATGAAAGAGCTCTGCAGTTGACTTTGGAATGGTTGGTGGCTAATCCGTCGCTGCAGCGAAGTATCCGCCATGTCTCCCTAAATTTATCGGCTAGCTCCGCCATTGATCCAGGGTTCCGAGCAAGGCTCATAAAAGCTATTTACGATAGTGGTGTCCCCGCTGAGAAGTTGTGTTTTGAAATAACCGAAACAGCCGTTATCGCTAACTTGTCCAAAATTAGTACATTCATGGACGAGCTGTCCTTAGTGGGTTGCCGTTTTGGAATAGATGCTTTCGGTTCGGGGTTGTCCTCATTTGCTTACCTCAAGAAACTGCCAGTAGATTTTTTAAAGATCGATGGTTTGTTAATCAAGGATATTCTTAATGATCCTACTGATTTCACTCTGGTAAAAGCGATAAACGACATCAGCCAGTCTATGGGCAAGCGGACCATTGCCGAATCAATCGAGACTCCAACGCTCCTTGAAGCGGTCCGTGAAATCGGGATAGACTTTGGGCAGGGTTATCATTTGGGTGAACCAGAACTCATCGCTTAAGATCAGTTACAATTGTGATCAGTTTAGTCGTAATGACTTTTATTTAGTCAGCCCTCTGTATAAAGTCCTCACCAGCTTCAGATTATATCCAAATGTTCACCAAATGGATGTGACTTAAAGTGGTGTTGTTACATTGATTTACATTAAACTCAATAAGTTGGGTTCCTGGCTGCGAAATTAGCCTCGAGTTCCAGTCATCTATTGACTATGCATGAAACTACGTGATTCGTTGTGGTGCAGTTTCGACTCAGGGTTTGGGAGTTATGAGCGGCGCCATTTTGTATGCGACTAGGTCTGTGAAATCACAATTCGACGGCGAGGATTAGTGCCATCGATTTGCGGGGTTGCAGCTGTAAGAGACATAAGAACAAAACCGATGACATGTAAGAATCAAACACTAAGATCGTGCCTCTTGCTCAGCTTGTTCATCTCTTGGACAACAGCGGCCCTTGCGATAGACACACCGAGTGATCCTCGAGGCACTGAAGTTGGACAGTCGCTAGTCAAGTGGGAGTGGCAACGGGTTTCAGACGCAGCGGTATATGAGGTTACTATTGACGGTACTTACCTCGGGATAACCCGAGATCCTCAATATTTTAGTTTCAATCTATGGGCCGGTGAGCATTCCCTAACCGTACGAGCAAAGGACTGGAATGGTGGGTACTCAGCACGCACCCCGACCGTCAAAATCAATGTGCGTGACTGGTATAGCGCTAGTGAGTACAACCGCAGCTATGTTGTTGGTCAAGAAAACACGGTGACCGTCTCGTCCAATTCGCCGGCACCCGTGGTCCAAGCTGTAGCAATTACAACACCTGTTGATACACGCGGCACGGCTCTTGAGGCTGGCACGGTTAAATGGGAGTGGGCGAGCGTGTCAGGCGCTGAAACCTATGATGTCACTATAGACGGGGTCTACTCAGGTACGACCCAAGACACTAGCTACACCAGCTACAATTTATGGGAAGGCGATCATTCCATGACAGTTATTGCCGTAGGTTCTAACGGTGATATGTCAGCGCAGTCCCTTACGAGTAAAACCTGGGTAGGTCGCAGCAGTCAATCTGTCGTCCAGAACGATCCCGTTGTCGAGGTCACTTCTGATATCGTTGCTGCGGCGGCTCCACCTCCTCCTGCTGGAAACCCGGATGCAGCGAGCGTTCAAAGCATGATTGACCCAGCTTCCTATGGGTATGATGATGTTTATCGCCTTGCAGGCTATGATCTTGTATTCAGTGATGAATTTGAAGGCACCTCCTTAAACCCTTACCGATGGAATACAGGTCTTCGTTGGGATGGTGAGCACAACGGTGACCGATATGAGTATCGGGTTATCAATGGTGAAGATCAGTTTTACGTCAATATTTTCAGTGAAGACGAACAACACATTAGAGAAGTAACGCCTTCACACAATCCTTTTGAATTCGACGGATCACGTATGGCTATCCGAGCTATCAGAAATCCTTTGAAAACCAACAATGGAGAACTTAATTACGGCTCCATGCGACAAATTGTTACTCAGCAGAATTTCCTGTCCGGTGTTATTACAACACACGACAAATTCAGCCAGAAATACGGTTATTTTGAAGCACGCATAAAAATTCCTAGCCATGTCGGATCTTTTCCAGCCTTCTGGTTGTTCCATGAAAACAGAGCGTGGGAAGGCACTCAACGGTCCGAGATCGATATCATGGAAAACCTGGGACATGCTCCATGGTATGTGTACAACTCTTTCCATTACTTTAAAAATGTCACTACAGACAATAGTGGTGATGCGCACTTTGTTAAGCCGTACCCTAATGGGCAAATTTATACGGGGACTGACTACAGCCAGGACTACCATGTATACGGCGTAGAGTGGGCTCCAAGTAAGATAGTTTGGTACATCGATGGCGAGAAAGTCAGTGAGCTGGAGCACAGTGAGGTCAACTTTGAAGAGTTATACGTCAAGTTAAACCTGGCGATGGGCGGCAACTGGACAAACTTCCCAGCGAATGCTGGTGGGTTAGGTCGAGCGGAAGATCAACATTTTCCGAGCCAGGATGATTTGAACAACTTCAACAATCCAGCTCTGCAAATCGATTACGTACGCGTTTATAAGAAAAGATAACGTCTCTTTCCCCTTATTATTACACTCAGCACTCTTTGTCTCATATCGAAGTAGAGCCAATTGAATGACCCAAAAAGCCCTCTTGCGAGTTAGCGCAGAGGGCTTTTTTTAGTTTAAAGCTGCCTTTGAAAACACTTCGATCAGTACTGGAGATATAATTGGCGGGGCGAGATAAGTTCTTTGATTTTACCCTCTGCGCCAGGCATGGAATTTCTCAACCCACCGAAGTAATGTGGCAGGTTGATGCGCTCTTTTCCATTCCCCGGCTGCGTATTTATTAGCTTCTGACAAGGTGGGGTAGATGTGGATGGTGCCAAGGATCTT
>JBLHWG010000080.1:0-16588 GCA_047629055.1 Halioglobus sp. | reverse complement strand
AGGCCCTTTGAGAGAATGAGCCAGATTTCCAACAGCGTTTCTGGACTGGCGCAGACGTTGATCGAATCGGCGCAGTAGTCTATTGAACTCTTTGACTAAGGGCGCGATCTCAGAAGGCACATCTTCTGAAAGTGACACAGCGGTGCCGTGCTCAAGTTTGAGCATATCTAATCGAATAGCGTCGAGTTTTTGCACAGAACCGCGAACAATCCAGCGCTGCACCCCGAGTGTGGCTGCGAGCAACACCAACGCAATGATTCCCGCAAACCACTGAAAAACACGTAAGCGATCAGCAATAGGTGAAATATTTCGTGCTACCGCTACCGTAATATCATAACCAAATCGCCTAAAACCACCCGACCAAATAAGCAAAGGCTCACCAGCAACTCCGGTGACGCGCCTCTTTTGCTGCTGCCCAGGCACCATCAAGGGTATATCCAGGAATTGATCCCATGCAGAGCGTGACATCAGTCGTCGATCCGCCACCTGAATAACAAAATACTCACCTGAGGCGGGAACCGCATAAGCAGGATTGAGTTTGTAGTTGCCAAGATGAGGGGTCTGTGTTGCCTCTACCGGAATTTCCAGTAAAGAGACCACACTCCTAGCATCGACTTCCAGGGTTCGATAGACATAACTTTCTGTCAGTAGCCGACTAGTGAGCGTTGCCGTCCACCAGAAAACAAACATGAGCCCAATCAGACTACTAACCAAGCCTATTTGAAGGCTGCGCTCAAGTGAATTCAAGTGGTTGGATCGTTGAAAATATAACCTTGACCCCGCTTAGTCAAAATCATGTGTGATCCAATTTTCTCTCGTAGACGTCGGATGTAAACCTCTATGAGATTACTATCACGCTCAGAATCCTGATCGTAGACGTGCTCAGACAAGTGGGTTTTGGACAGTATTCGCCCGCTATTGAGCATCATGTAACGCAGCATACGAAACTCGGTGCCGGTTAATTGATGCGTCTCACTATTAACCTCAACTTGCTGAAGATCCTCGTCCAGTTTCAATGTCGGAGTTTCGATACGGTGCGAGGTTCTGCCATGCCTGCGGTATATCAATGCACGGATACGAGCTATCAATTCTTCTACGTGGAATGGCTTGCCTAGATAATCGTCTGCGCCGGCTTTGAATCCATCCACACGTTCGTACCAGGCATCTCGAGCTGTTAGCACGATGACAGGCACTCGATTTCCACGACTGCGCCAAGCATGGAGCACGTCCATTCCTGGCTTTTGTGGCAAACCTAAATCTAAAACGACCGCATCATAAGGTTCTGTGTCACCTAAGTGCTCTGCATCAACTCCATTATCGGCTACGTCCACAGCAAACCCTGCCTTAACAAGGTCACTACGAATATAAGAGACCAACTCTGGGTCGTCTTCGACAACTAGCAATCGCACGGGCTTGCTCTTTCATTTGACACAGGCGCAGTATAGCTCCCTCGACTTAGGGCTGGCGTCAAAATAACTTCACATTTTGATTTGACGCCAGCCCTTAGAACGGCTTTGAGCCAGATTAGCCTTTTCCACGCCAAGGAATGGTCTTCTTGATAACGGCACGCATGATCAGATCAAACAACAAACCTAGAGAACCCAACAGAATAATAGTTACCCAAATAATTTCGTAGTCTGATTGCTTACGCGCAACGTTTTCGACAAATCCGATCCCCGTTGTTCCCGCTAACATTTCCGCTGCTACCAATGTCCCCCAACACACACCGATCGAAATACGGATGCCTGTAAGGATTTCTGGCAATGAATTGGGAAGGATGACCGAGCGTACTATTTGCCATTTTGACGCGCCCAGCGAATGCGCTGCGTGAATCTTGGATAGCTGAGTGCCTGTTGCACCTGTGCGTGCTGAGATAACCATAATGGCAAACGCAACCATAAACAGCAGAAATATTTTACCGTCATCATGAATCCCGAATATCGTCAGGATTAACGGAGCCCAGGCCAACGGCGGTACCGGTCGGTATAATTCGATCATAGGATCGAAGAAACCTTTGGCGAACCGCGAAAGCCCCATAAAGAGACCCAGCGGAACACCAAGCAGTATCCCCAGAAATAAGCCAGCCAACACTCTGAGCACAGAATCCCATACGTGACCCGTTGGAACTGGAACGCTAGGGGAGTCAAAATTTCCGGTGACAATATTAAGTACTTTCGATTTCAAATTCTTGGAAATCGTACCGTCATCACTATGACGAGGATAAGCCCCCGGCACCAGATCTGCGAAAAAGTCAGGGAGAATGAAACCCACCATTTCAGCCACTGGCTTTTGCTTGTACCACAACAGTGGGAAGCCTTTGTAGCCAACAGTGGGATCGGACAATCGAGCAAGGGTTGCAAAAGTATCGGAAGGTTTAGGCAACCAACGCCCCGAGCCTTGCTCACTACACGCAGTATTTCCCGCAACAATAGTCCCCGACGGCATGGCGATAGCGTCTATCCAGGTCAGGCTACCTTGCTTATCCAGCTGTACCTCGTGAAATTCGGCAAGAGCCGTTTCTACCGGATCAAGCGAACCTGGGGGAAATACCGCGCCATTGTCAATTCGCTTCAGCAGCTTGTTGATATCCTTGGCAAATGCCTGGATTGCCGACGACTCACTTTGGCTGCCTATCGCTTTAACCTCAGCGTTAATCGCTGCGACTTCACTTAGAAATTCAGCGTTAGTATTTTTGATTTTCCCAAAGTCGCGAGATATATCTCTCATGGGGGCCGCAACAGATGCAAACAAAGCACCTTGTGGCGAAATCGGATCTACTGGGATTTCCTGACTACTATCTCCCCAACCCGCCTGCTCTTCACGTGCCTGAATTATGGCACTATCAGCGCCATCAGGTAATTCACCTGCCTGCAAAATAGCAGTGAGCTTGTCAATGCGCGAGGCAACTTCTTCGATGGAGCGCACTGTGGTGGCATCCAAACTACCATCTACGGTCATCGATGCTAACAAAACCCTTGAGCGTTCTAAGAAGGGCTCGAGTTGCTCTCGATCTTTATCCGTGAAATCATCACCGTTGAGCAAATTTGCTATCCGCTCAATTTGCCCATTCTCTCGATCAAGAATAACGGTGCCTTTAAGCAGTCGAGATTCAAATGGAAACACCGAACGCATAGGGTGAACGGCATTGTTAACCTTGGCAACCTGACATAGCTCGTTGGCCGCAGTCGGAAAAAAAGCTCTGGCAGCATCCCAAGAGAAGTACAACCAGACGAGGATGATGGTGGCAACCCCTGAAACGATCCAATGCCAACCTCCCAGTGCCTTTACTGGATTACCGAATACGGCGTCTGTTTTTTCTCTCTTTATTAACCAACGACCGTAAACCCAACACACGATGAGGGCGAGGATGAGCCCAATGAATAGGGCACTAATGAAAAACCCGCGAAGTCCTACAGAGCTCATGTTGAAGTGGTCCCCATGATTTCCTCCTCCATATCCCAGATCATGGACAGAATTTCCTCACGAGTTTGCGCAAACTCGTTCTGATTTTTAATCTCCCGGGGGTCTTGGTTAAGTCCCCAATCGGCAAACGGCAAGGTATATTCCTTATGCAGGCGACCAGGTCTTGGCGCCATGACAAACAAGCGCTCGCCCAACAGCAAGGCTTCTTCAACAGAATGCGTGATTATCATGATGGTCTTGCCGGTCTCTTTCCAAATCTTCAGAACCAGTGATTGCATCTTTTCTCGAGTCAGCGCATCGAGGGCACCCAATGGTTCGTCCATGAGAATAAGGTCTGGGTCGTTAATCAGGCATCTGGCTAGCGCTACCCGCTGCTGCATACCACCCGAGAGCTGATAGGTAGGCGTGTCCCCAAATCCTTGAAGCCCAACAATTTCCAACCACTCTTCAACCTTGCGCGCTGTTTCTTTTTTGTTCGCTTTTTTCATGCGTAACCCGAAATCGACATTTTCTGCCACGGTTAACCATTCGAATAAGGCGCCTTGCTGAAATACCATGCCACGCTCCACCCCGGGGCCGTCAACTTCTTGGCCATCAAGTGTCAGCAAACCACCAGTGGGTCGCAAAAAACCCGCAATCAGATTTAGTAGAGTTGTTTTCCCACATCCTGACGGCCCTAACACAGACAGAAGCTCACCTTCTTTAAGTGTAAAGCTGACATTCTTCAGCGCTCGAACCACATCCCCATTGGGTGTGGTGAATGTCATATCGATCGCATCAGCAATCAGATCACTCATGTTGTATTCCTCAGTTTTATACGTAAGTGTAACTTGACTGGTTGAGCAGCTGCCAGCCATTTAATTGTACAAAAAAGGGTGTTTCAGTCACCTAAATCTGATAAACGGCATGGGATCGCGGCTTTGAACTAGTTTTCACTTCTGAGCTCAGATATGGACCCGCTTTGGAGCCACCAGCATCGCTCACAGGAAGAATTTTCACAAACGTTGGTGTTTCGTGGTTTTTTAAGTAGGATACAAGCCAAGTATGTGCAATATGAGCAGCACAGAACGACATGGCCCAAAACTATAAATTCTTTTTTGATAAGTCTGGTACCCCCTGCGCGAGGGGACCAGCTGCTGAAAAACCTCTAATGACCTTCCTGGAGCTCGACGTTCAAGGAAGTGATCATATATGCCGGGATCTTATGGATGATCTAACGGCAATTGAGGACGAATCAGCCGATTCACGTGAATTCATTGGCAATGCGCACCGGATCGAATTAACACCCGAGTGCGTAGTGATAATGCCAAACCAGCCCTCTAAAGAAGCCACGCTCAATGATGAAGGTGTACTCGACTCGGCAGACACTACTCCAGTAGACCGCGAATCACTCGTCCTCGACAACTTAGCTTATGAAGTCGGTTTGAAGCGTTTTAGGGAGGTATTAGAAGATTGGGAAGCATTTATACTCAACGATCAAATAGACGACTCCCTGTCTGAGAACGATTATCACTAATGCTTCGGGTATCACCCGGCAATTGCGCCGGTTGTGCCGACCGCAGAGAACGCTGAGAATGATATTCTTGGAAATTGCATAAATTTGGTCTGCTCATGAGCAACATACTGGACGCCCTCTTCGTCAACGACAACAACGCCGGCATCGAAGAGGTATGGACAAAACTACAGAAAAATTCTGCGAATGTGCCTGGCATGGACAATGTTCTGGGTTTGGCCGCTTGAACTCTGCTACGATAATTTTAAAGGATTTTTAGGCATGCCAAAACAATTAATACTTGATGCCGATAAGTGCACAAGTTGTATTCAATGCGAACTTGCCTGCTCCTTGGAGCACGAAGGTCTATTTGCTCCGGCATTTTCACGAATAAAAGTATTCGAATTCGAACACGGCAAGCGCAACATACCTTATACCTGCACACAATGCGAAGAAGCTTGGTGCATGAAGGCCTGTCCGACTGATGCCATCAGCATTAACCATGAACTAGGCACCAAAGTGGTCAACGACTCACTATGCGTTGGTTGCAAAGTGTGCACCATGGCCTGCCCTTACGGCACCATCAATTTCAACACCCGTAGCGGCAAGGTGACCAAATGTAACCTTTGCGATGGTGATCCAAAATGCGCTGAAGCTTGCCCTACCGGCGCTATTACTTACGCGCTTCCCGACGGAGCAAACTCATGAGTTGGCATAATCGAGTTCTCATTGTAAATTTAACAGCACAGACCAGCCGTGTTGAGCCATTGAACGCACAATGGCGCGATGATTATCTGGGGTCGCGTGGCCTGGGATCAAAATATTTAATGGAGATGATGGATCCGGCAGCGGACGCCATGTCGCCGGAGAACGTTCTGATCTTCGCCACCGGTCCGCTGACTGGCACCATGGCATCAACGGGTGGCAGATATGCGGTAGTGACCAAAGGTCCGTTAACTAACGCTATTGCGTGCTCTAACTCTGGCGGTAAGTTTGGTGCGGAGTTAAAACTGGCCGGCTACGATCTTCTGATTTTGGAAGGTCGTGCAAACGCCCCTGTCTATCTTCTTATACAAGATGATGAGGTCCAGGTTCTACCGGCTGATGACTATTGGGGAACCACAGTCTGGCACACAGAAGAAGCCCTGAAAAAAGCTCACCAAGACCCTCAAATCAAAGTCGCGTCTATTGGTGTTGCCGGTGAAGAGGGTGTGCGCTACGCCTGTGTGGTTAATGATTTACATCGAGCCGCTGGCAGATCCGGTGTGGGTGCAGTTATGGGTTCAAAGCACCTCAAGGCGATCGCTGTGCGCGGTACTCGTGGTGTCGAGGTTGCCGATCCCAAAAAATTCATGAAGGTGGTTTCACACACCCACAAACTATTGGAAGAAAGTGCCGGACGAAAAGAACTCACCGAATTCGGCACTAACGCAATGATTGACACCATGAACGCATTTGGTGGATTGCCTACCAGAAACTTTCAAGAGGTACAGTTTGAAGGAACTGACAAGATCAACTCTAGCGCAATGGCCCAAGAGAACGAAAACGGTCATACCAATCTAATCACCAATAAAGCCTGCTTTGCCTGCACCATTGGCTGTGGACGTATAGCCCATATTGACAAGAACCATTGGGCCATCCGTGACCGTCCTCAATATCACCAAGCGTCTGGCGGACTGGAATACGAAACAGCATTCGCATTGGGCCCTGTCGTTTGCGTTGATGATATCGATGCACTGACGTTTGCCGGCTACTTAATGAATGAGCACGGGATGGATCCAATATCGTTTGGCGTAACCTTGGCAGCCGCCATGGAATTATTTGAGTTGGGCCTTATAACCACCGAAGATACAGACGGTATTGAGCTAAATTTCGGCAATGCAGAAGCCTTGACGGTCATGGCTGAGAAAACCGGTTTACATCAGGGTTTTGGTAAAATGTTGGGCCTTGGCGCTAAACGTTTGTGCGAACACTACGGTCGGCCTGAGTTGGCAATGGTAGTTAAAGGACAGGAGTTCGCAGGCTACGACTCCCGTGCTCAACAAGGCATGGGATTAGGCTATGCCACCAGTAATCGAGGCGCCTGCCATCTTAGGCACGATGTCTTTGAAGAAGACATGCAAGACACTAGTGGCAATGGCAAAGCTGCACCCTGCAAGTCATCACAGGACAAAATCGCCATGGTTGATTCCATGGGCATTTGCGTATTCACCCTCGCTGCATGGGATATAGACGAACTGCAGCAGCAAATAGGCGCGGCTTGCGGTGATGATTGGACGCAGGAAAGGCTGCTTGAAACCGGTGAACGAATTTGGAACCTAGAGCGTATTTTCAATCTTCGAGCTGGCATGACTAAAGCGGACGATACGCTACCACCTCGTTTATTAGAAACACCTTGCCCCACTGGCGTTGCCAAAGGTCGCGTAGCCGAGCTAGACATCATGCTGCCAGAATACTATTCCCTACGTGGATGGACAGACCAGGGTTTGCCAACCAACGAAACTCTAAGTCGTTTAAAACTGAGTGAGTACAGTGTCTCTTAAGGTTAAATTTGGTGGACCCCTGGTCCGTTTCAAACCCGAGAACGCGATCGGCAACACGGCAATAGTTGACAATATTAAAGGACTTACATTAATCAAACTTCTGGAAGAGCTCAGAATTCCAAAAGAGCAACGACTGCTAACTATTCTTAATGGCGCGGTGATTCCAGCAGATGCCTATCCGCTAACTCTGTTATCTGACGGTGATGATTTATCACTTATGCCGCCTATTCAAGCGGGATAATGAGAAGTTTCGACAACCTTCCGATCTTGTAATTTGCTGGAAACATTCTATAACTTGTGTAGGTAAAACAATAGTCGAGGGTACGTTTTGGGAAACAATATTCACAGTGTGACTCGCAATTTACGCGAGCTAATAAAAACATTGCCAGCGGTGAAGGCCAGTGGCAGTGCCGAAGTCGTAAAGAGACATGTACAGCTCATTGCATATTTCCAAAAGCAATACGACCAACTGGTTTTGTCACAAAGAACCATTGCTCCTGCTTAATGAGAATGACTCTCAGTATCAATGCGCTGACTGTAAAAATTAGCGTTTGGTGAATTTATGCCGTTGAACATCCAATAGGCACGAATGTCGTATAGTTAGTCAGTTCTAAAGCCATTGATAAAAAGGGTATTTCGAAATGACAGATATTAAACGTAGAAAATTTGTAACTTTTTTAAGTGCAGGCGCCGCGGCTGTGCCTTTAAGTGCACTGATTACCAGCTTGCCAAGTCATGCAGCTGATGCACCTCTCGTTGATGAATCTTCTGCTCAAGCCAAAGCATTGCAATACGTTGCGATAACAGCGACTGAAGGCAAGATGTGCAGTAACTGTGCACTGTATTCAGGTGCTGAAGGCGCTGAGATGGGCGGGTGTCCATTGTTCCCAGGTGCGTCCGTAGCAGCAGACGGTTGGTGCAGCGCCTACGTTCCAAAAGGTTGATACACGATATAACTAACGGCTAGCTCAGCGTAACTCTCTTAAAACGCCTGCCCTTCGGTAGGCGTTTTTCGTTCATGCGTGATGAAAATCTTCAATCGTGACTGCAAACACGTCACAATTCTATTCTGGTGGATTCCACGAAACAACGGGCTTGTCTTGCTTTAACCAAGCATGAATGCCATCGGTTACATTATGTACAGCCGAATAACCGAGTCGCTTGTCCAACAATTCAGCTATTTTCGACGACCGCACGCCCCGCGCGCAAAGTAGGACAAACGGCTCATCAGGTTTGACTAATTCGGAAAGCTCCGTAAGCCAAGCATTAACGTCATAGACCCCTTTTTCATCAAAAAAGGTGATGCCATGACTACCATCGATTATGCCGGTGTCTGACCACTCATCCGGACGCCTGACATCGATTATGGTCATGCCCTGTGCTTGTAAGGACTCCAGAGATGGATTGTCCACCTCTGTAACGTCTGCCATTACCTGAGCCGGCAAGCTAAGGACAACCGCAAGTATGAAAAATCGTAAGGAGTTCAATGGGATTCAGTGTCCGAGACTTGGGTGAATTTAGACGACGCATACGGTAAAAGTTCCACATGCTACCTTTTGAACGCCGTTTCAGGCTAGCATTTACCTTTCAGTACTAATTTTGGGAAATTTCATGGCCACAAGCCTTTTAACCTTGTTAGACGACGTTGCATCTATTTTGGACGATGTGGCGGCAATGACCAAAATCGCCACAAAAAAAACTGCAGGTGTACTGGGAGACGACTTAGCTCTAAACGCCCAACAAGTCACCGGCGTTAAAGCCGATCGTGAGCTGCCTGTTGTTTGGGCAGTTGCTAAGGGATCGGCATGGAACAAAGTCATTTTGGTCCCTATTGCACTGCTAATAAGTGCTGTAGCCCCGTGGGCAATCACCCCCCTACTGATGTTGGGCGGTTTGTATCTTTGCTTCGAGGGTGTTGAAAAATTGGCGCACAAGTTCTTGCATCCGAAAGAAGCAGAAGAACAGCGTAAGCAATTGATCGAGAACGTTACAAATGAAGAAATAAATCTTGTAGACATGGAAAAAGACAAAATTAAGGGCGCTATTCGCACAGATTTTGTACTCTCTGCAGAAATTATCGTTATTACTTTAGGAACCGCAAGTAGCGCAATTTTCAGTGTTCAAGTCGCAACGCTGGTTGTCATTTCAATCATCATGACAATTGGCGTGTACGGCCTTGTCGCAGGAATTGTAAAGCTAGATGACGCAGGACTTCACCTTAGCCAGCCAGCGGATGGCAGTACACCTAGTGCGTTTAGCAAAGCGCTTGGCAGCGGTATTCTCTGGTTCGCACCTCTACTGATGAAGTTCTTGTCCGTTGTTGGAACCGCCGCGATGTTTATTGTTGGCGGTGGCATTCTTACTCACGGGGTTCATTGGTTGTCAGAGGGCATAGAAACAGCAGCACTTGGCGTATCAGGGCTTCCCGTTTTCTCTGATATAAATGGCGTTGGAAGCTTTGCCGAACAAATCACAACGACATTGCTCAACACCACAGTCGGAATTTTAGCGGGCATCACAGCTTTAGTGCTGTTTACGCTATTCCAAAAGCTTCGAGGAAAGACTACCCACTGATTTTAAGTCGGCAAATTTGCCCTGAAAAAAGGTTATGTGCTCGCAGCGGAGCTACCCCAGCCGAGAATTTGCTGCGGTACCGAGCTGGCGCCTGCCGCTTAACTCTTCGGTTCCACAGATTCCAAGCTATCGCTGATTGAATCTAGCAAACCCATATTTCGAGCTCGAATCTCCCACTGTTTTCTAGCAAGTGCCTGCATATCTGCAGCTTTGTCCTGTTCATCAACGATTTCCAGACCGAGTAAAGTCTCGATGACATCTTCCATGGTGACAATCCCGTCAGTGCCACCGAACTCATCAACGACAATGGCAATATGCTCGCGCTTTTCAGTAAACTGTGCGAACAAATCAGGTATTGGGTATGACTGTTTGACCGCCAGTACATCACGCCGAATGGATTCCAGTGTGTCTTGATCCTTGCCATCTACCAGCTGCTTAAGGAGCTGGTCCTTTAAGATATACCCCGTAACGTGATCTTGGGATTGTTCATAGACGGGAATCCGGGAGAATCTTAAGTTTGGGTTAGCGTCATGAAAATCCCGGATGGTGGTGCTCTGATCAGCGGCAATCATCACGATTCTAGGCGTCATGACATCCTTGGCAAAAATGGTCTTGAAGCGCAGCAGATTACGCAAAATATTCGATTCCCCTTCGTCAAATACGCCCTGTTGAGATCCGAGTTCTGCCATGGCACCAAAGTCCGCACGGCTAAATACAGAAGCCTCCTTGTCCTTTTTCAATGCCTTGGTGATGATTTGACTGACAAATACTAATGGAGCCAAAATCCACATGACAACATTGAGGCATTTGACCGTAAACCCTGCAAGCTCTTTCCAATAGTTGGCTCCTATGGTTTTTGGAATGATTTCCGATAACAAAAGAATGGCCAGCGTCATAACGACTGGTACAACGGCAGTTGAGATCAGCGAGGCGCCCCATATTTTCGTCGCCTGGGCTCCGACTCCAATGGCTCCAGCCGTATGCGCTATGGTATTGAGAGTGAGAATGGCCGCTAACGGACGATCTATATTGTCTTTGAATTCCTTAAGTGCTGTACCTAGCTCACCACCCTCTTGTATTTTCATTTGGGTAAATGAGGGAGTAATGCTTAGCAGTACAGCTTCCCAAATGGAACACAGAAATGAAAATATGATTGAGATAAATAAAAAAACAATTAGCAAGGTATACATTAAGCTCTCAACTTATCAAATTCGCACGTGAGCGTAGTAGCAACGATGGTACCCGATGTTGTTGCACTAAGGGCTGGCGCCAAACTTACTTCACGAGTTCCGACTCAAGCTCTAAACACTGAGAAACAATCATAAAGATGACGCCTGACAATCACGATTTCTGGTTTTTACCCCTTGGCGGTTGTGGTGAAATCGGTATGAACATGAACCTCTATGGTCATGATGAGCAATGGCTGATGGTTGATTGCGGCGTAACCTTTCGCGATGCAGACGGTAGTAGTGCCAGCGGATATGACATTCAAATGGCAGATCCGGCTTTCATCTCAGAGCAGCCCGATAATCTACAAGCCCTGCTGCTTACCCATGCACATGAAGATCATATTGGCGCTGTAGCCCATCTGTGGAAAAAACTTCGCTGCCCAATCTACGCTACGGAGTTCACCGCAGAAATGCTCAGGCGTAAGCTCGCTGAGCACGGATTGGTGGGCAAAGCAGTCATTACCACAGTGGCCGCAGGAGACAGATTCAACATCGGTGTGTTCGACGTTGAATGGATTCCCAATACCCATTCAATTCCGAGCCCCTGCGGTGTGGTGATTCGAACTCCGGTGGGCAACGTCTTCCACACGGCTGACTGGAAACTCGATCCTCAACCGCAGGTGGGGCACCACTATGAAGAGTCAATCTATAGAGGGTTAGGTGAATCCGGAATACAGGCTATGGTTTGTGATTCTACATGCGCTGACAAACCTGGCCACTCCCTCTCAGAGGGAGCACTTTATGAAGGCCTCCTGCACCACATCTCTGAGGCTAGCGGTCGAGTTGTTGTGGCGTGTTTCGGCAGTAATATTGCCAGACTAAGGACACTTTCAAAAATTGCAGTTGTCACAAACAGGCATATTGGCCTGTTGGGCCGATCTTTGATCAACACCGTTTCCGCCGCCCGGGCTACCAATTTATGGCCCGCCGAGCACAGCCCTGTCGAATCAGAGCATTTGGCTTATTTACCTCCTGAATCGTTGTTACTCGTAGCCACCGGCAGTCAGGGGGAACCAAGAACAGCACTTCATCGTCTTAGTGTAGACAGTTTCCGAGATCTCTCGCTCGAATCAGGTGACACTGTCATATTCAGTGCACGGGCAATACCGGGCAATGAAAAATCCATAGATGCATTAATAAGCAGGCTCGAAGCAAAAGGCATTATCGTTATAACGCCTGAGCGATCCGACAAAGACATACACGCATCTGGACACCCTGGAACAGAGGAACTGCGCAAACTTTATTCCTGGGTTAAGCCTCAGCTGTTAATCCCAGTTCATGGCGAGCAAAGCCATATGAGTGCACAGAGCACTTTGGCCAAATCTGAAGGTATAGATAAACAGCTAACGGGGAAAAACGGCGATCTATTTATCATCGCGCCTAATACCGCAATACGCAGGAATGCAGTTCCTGTCGGCAGGTTAGGAGTAGGGAAATCAGCTTTGGAGAAAATCGCTCAATAGCGACCAGGCTATCTGGCTTCAATTCTCAGTGGTTTTTCAACTTGCGTGTCTATATGTGATGAGGTTTCTACAGGGATAAGCCGATAGCCCGTAGTTCGTATGCGTTTCAACAGCCAGTCGTTTTCCGAATTTAATTCCAACTTTTTGCGTAATCGACAAGCCGCGGTATCTATTCTGCGGGTATCCATACCTGCTGGCAAGGACCATATAGACGTCATAATTTCGCTATTACAAACCATGCGTTCTCGGTTGAAAAAAAGATAGTACGCAAAGTCAAATTCTTTCGGACTGAGATCTACAACGTTACCTCGCCTAGTGACCATGCGCTTTTCGGCATCAAAGTAAATATCACCTACTGTAAAGGACTTTTTGGTGAATTTTCGACTCTGCCGTAACGCGGCCTCTAGCCGCACTTGCAGCAATGTATTGGATTCACTCAGATTGAAAAAATAATGAGCACCGCTATTAAGTAACGATACGACTGTTTGTTCTGATTCACAGTCGGATAACACAATGATTTTTTTACCCGGCAAACATTGAGGTAATGACATCTCCTTGCAAGCAGTTGACTTACGGTGACAAACCACCGTAGCAAAATACTGAGCTGAAAGCTCTGATACATCTGAAGCCTTCAATAAGCGAGGGAAATCTGAAATCCACTCGCTACGATACCCGGTTAGCGTCAACAAGCTCGATACGTGATCTGCATCAGCCGCACAGTCTGACACAACGAACACAGAACGCTCGTTAGATGCCAATTCTGGGCTGGTACTATTTTTGACCGGATCGATACAATTACTGGGAGACATTCCTGAGATCCACAGAACAATGGTTAAACGTATTTTCTTTCAATACCTACCTCATGCAATGCTGTAGAGAACTACAGGTTAGAAAAAATATTTACTTGACCACGTCTACGTATTTTCGCGTACAACATCCGCAGTTATAACAGGTAATAACACCACTATGGTTGTAGTAGTATCGCTCGCTTACCATTATCCATTAAGTATACCCCATGTATTCTGCATGTCCACTTTAGTGTTGTTATTACAATTAGGCTGTTTCAAAATAGACAACACTAGAGCATCGTTTTTGCAACACATTCACCAGTGCTTCGTAACGTAATTAACTTTCTACTAATCAAAGGGTAGTGGAACTATTTCGCCTGAATTAATGTCACTCCTCGTTGATTTCCGTGGCAGGAAATCGCTCTATTTCCATATTAATTGCACTTCAGCAATGAACATGGACCAACACAATAACACTCTCTGGCTCCATTTGTTTCAGCTGCTAAAACTGATATCCGCTCAATCTGACTAAAGCGGTCAGAAAGCTGCCTTCCTAAAAGCACGCCCGTTCCATCAGCATCATTAAGTTGCATGCCATACGGCACAGTACTGGCTGGACCAGCCATTAAGGTCTCATGCACACGGATCAACAACACTCGGATCTGTGAGAACTTCTATAGGAATTTACGCACCCTCAGCTGCGACTCACAGGCACAATATAGGTACTCGATGAAAGAGACGTACGATGACTCAAGGCGGAAATTCAGATTCTCAAAAGAATCAAGGCGAAGACTCGCTGGCCAAAAACAGTCTTGAACGGATACGCCAAAGACTGGTTGATACGAGCGCCCGTAACCGCTTAATCAACTGTAGCCTTGAGCGACTTCAGGTGGTGCGCCTTGTCAATGAACTTCCTGATCAAGTATACGCGCGGCTCATTGACGACAAGCCCTTTGACATGACGCCTGTACCCGCCCCTACGCACCGCGAATTGGTGGATGAAGAGTACATCAAGTACGACGAGCACACAGACGAACGCGTAAAGGACAGCTACCCAAATCCAGAAGTCTGGGCACGTCGTCACGGGATTAACACTGCCTATAACTTACCCGCCGGGGTCGCTGAAGGCCTCAGCCCCACTCACAGTGACGACACACTTCAAACACTGCTGTTCCCAGACAAGCTCAATACACGTTTAGGAAAAATTCGGCAGTTAGCACAAACCGCGATGGAGGAGTCCGGCACCAACATCCTCTATTTAGCCTTGGGATTTCTGGAGTGGTATGAATCACCCAACTCCGACAGGCCGCGCTTATCGCCGCTGTTTGTGGTGCCTGTTGATCTTAAGCGTAGTAAACGTGTCTCTGTCGATGGTCTTTGGGCTTATAAACTCAGCCTGCGTGACGATAGCCTGCTGAGCAATATCAGTCTATCGCAACGATTAAAGCAGGATTTTGGCATAGAGCTACCCGCGGTGACAGATGACAGTGAGCCGGAAAGCTACTTAGCATCTGTGAGCCGTATGATGGCTTCTATGGATACTCGCTGGAGAGTCAGACGTTACGCCGCGCTGTGCCTTCTCGACTTCACCAAACAGCTGATGTACGAAGATCTCGACCCAGCACGATGGCCAGCAGACAAGAGCCTGGCCGAGCATCCTTTGCTGCAACACTTCCTCGCATCGACGGAGGATGATCAACAACGCACCACCTCAGAACCACTGACAGAGCATCTGATCGATGACATCGATGATATTCATAGTCGATTTCCACTTATCTATGAAGCTGACAGCTCACAGCACAGTGCTTTAATCGATGTTGTGAACGGCCGTAACCTGGTCATTGAGGGACCACCGGGAACAGGTAAATCACAAACCATCACAAATCTTATTGCCGCCTGCATTAACAACGGGCTCAGTGTGTTGTTTGTCGCTGAGAAACTAGCCGCTCTGGAGGTCGTCAAACGGCGTCTGGATTTAGCGAACCTAGGTGACTTCTGCCTTGAAGTACACAGCCATAAATCCAATAAGCTCGCCATCCTTAACAGTTTGATGGATAGCCACAACCGTCGCGAATTTGCACAAGCGCCTGCGGATCTCCAGCAACAAATCAATCGATATGAAGGCCACAAAGAAAGCCTTCACCAATACGCAGAAAAGCTCAACACGCCTTGGCAGAATTCCGAACTCACACCCCACCAGATACTTCAAAGGGCAACTGATTACAGCGAACGATCGCCATTGCCTAGCGGAATACGAGCCGTGTCTGTTGAAGATGCAAGCCTTATATCGGCAAGCTCAATAGCAGAAACACTCGACGCCGCAGAACGTCTACAGGTGGTGTTTGATGCTGTGGCTAAACAAACACCTGGCTCAACTATCGATACGCATCCGTGGTTCGGTGTTCGTAACGCCAATTTAGCTGGAGAGCAGCGGCAAGCGTTGTTAGATGCACTTGAGCAGTGGAGCAAACAGCAGCGACACATTATGGATCTGTGGTCCGAGTTGCAACTGTCATTGCATATAGAGTGCGCAGACACGCCGAACCAGGAAACGCTACTGGCGCTAATGAACACGTTGAAAGAGCTCCCGGCAGACATTCCAGAAACGTTATTACAGCGCATTGAAGATCTACGTGACAACCAATTAGTTCTGGACTCAATAGAACAAAAAAGGCTGGAGTATCGTAAACAATTTTCTGACCTTGCAGCTTACATCAGCACTGACGATCTTCTGAACCAAGAGAGCGCAGCGCAAACCAGCAAAGGACTTGTATTGCTTCGTGATGAGTTAGGCCTAACCGGTTCAGCCCCATTGGAAAAAGTCCACTCGCATAGGGAGCAGCTCGATATCTTAGTGGCTCGTGTCGATACGCTTACCGGTATTAAGTCAGTACTAGAAGGTGAGCTACCCGAGGCGTTTGACGATGTGTTCAATGATTCAATAAATGGTATGAATTCACTCATCGATCTATTAGACATAACGAAGCTGTTACCAGCGAATCTATGGAAACTCAGGGACGATCGGTATGCAGATTATGCGTTTACTCAGGCGCTGGATCATTTGGAGCCCATTATT
>JBLHWG010000079.1:0-16623 GCA_047629055.1 Halioglobus sp. | reverse complement strand
CACCACCAAGCCGACGCGGTTCATTTCTCGCACAACCTGCTTTCCCATTCGGGTGAGGCCGCTGTCGTAAGATTCATAGCAACCCGTCGCGAGTAGGGACTGGTTATTATAAGTGAGCTGCATGAACCTTGCGCCCAAGGTGTGAACAATCTCTACGAGTCCGATATCGTCTTCGATCGGGCTGGGATTCTGAAATCCAAAAAAAATGGCAGTTCGCTTGGATTGAACTGCCAGCTCAACGTCTTGTGATGTCTTGCCAGCAAATATAAGGTCAGGGAATTGTTCAAACCAGCGATTCCACTGCTCAAAATTGAGCACAGTTTCGCGAAAATTCTCATGATAGGCAATAGTCACGTGTACAGCGTGTACACCGCCTTCGCTCATCTGTCTGAAGATTTTTTCAGACCAATTTGCGTACTGAAGATTATCTATGCGCATTGATTGCCGGGACCTAGCCGTTGTTCGTGCCTTCAGCTTAATTTAATTTGGCCAAAAAATTCTTGATTCATGGATTTTCCAGCAATATATGTCAATTAATACTGCTGGGATGGTCCATTTGAAGTCTAAAATATAACCTTTAGACTAGTTATTTATCACTGGAGTTGCGATATAGTCAGGTAGTTGCGTAAATATAACCTTAGAAATATGAAGTATAAGTCATTGTAAGTGAACTATAAAACATCTTTTCCAGCATCTAAATGTGTACATTCTGATCTCTGGATCTAACAGGTTAACCGCTTGTAGGCACGCTGATCGCACTATTACTACTAGATATAACAGGGATTTATAGTTTCTTTGACGTGTACTTTAGTGGGCGATAGAGTAGTGTCAATTAAACGTCATATAACTCGATTCGGATAGCTGTGCAGACGCAAAAAGCGACGGTGCGTACAGGGTGAGTACAAAATAATTACCTGAACGGTAATTGCTAATTTAGAGAGAACCGAACGCATGAATGGCAAAACGTCACAACAAACTAATAAAGATATATTTTACGAAGACCTGAAGTGGAAAATACTGACCATGAAACTTGAGCCAGGCAGCGACCTGGATGAAGTTCGGCTTAGTGAGCGACATGGGCTCTCACGCACCCCTGTCCGAGATATTTTCCGACGTATGGCTGGTGAGGGATTTGTCGAAATAATAGGCAATCGAGGTGCCTCGGTTGCCTCCATGAATCATAAAACCATAAAAGAATTCGTGCAGACAGCGCCACTGATTTATACATCGGTCACCCGCTTGGCTGTGACTAATGCGACTCCCGCTCAGGTGAGGGAGTTGAAACGTATTCAGACCAAATTTCGAAATTCATCCAAAAAAATGCTCGTAAGTGACATGGTGATGTTTGATGATCAGTTTCACTCGATGCTTGGCCAGATGGCGGATAATCACTATCTTGCTGCTAGTCTGCAAAAGCTACTGATCGATCATGCGCGAATTGCCCATACATTTTTTGACAGAACGAATGTCAATGAACCCGATCTAATTAGCAAGGGTTCTGAGCACCACGAGCAACTGATTGAAGCGATCGACAGTGGAAATGAAGAAGAGGCCGTAAAAGTCACCCTTGAGCATTGGAAGTTGGCTCGTATTACGGCGGATCTATTCGTCAACCCGGCCCCTATTCCGTTAGAGCTGCTAGCTAGCTAGCCAATCTTAAGAAATGTCCTACCAGGCGTGGCCGTTTTATGACAACCCTGTTCACTGCATCTCATCTAATACCTGCAGGCTATCCAGTAGTTCTTCATACCGTTGTTTGCCCAACGCTGAAATATATCGAGAGGATATAGCGGCGGCTTGTTTAATATTCTTGTCGATAATTGCGTGACCGGCATCAGAAATAGTAATTAACTGACGACGCCTGTCATCTTCGTCAGTAGTTCGTGTGACATATTTTTTGTCCAGCATGGTTTGAACAATTCGCGTTAAGCTTGGAAGAAGCAGGCAAGCTCGATCGGCAAGTTTGGTTGCATCCAGTGCACCGCTGTCTGATAGCACTCTAAGCACTCGCCACTGTTGCTCAGTAATACCTGATTCCGACAGCATTTCGCGTATGGGTGCCATGACCTTTTCTCGGGCACGCACAAGCGCAATAGGCAGAGATCTAGAGGGAGGTGGTAATGCTGTTTTGCTGGATTTTTGTTTGTCCATTAATAATCCTATAGCAAGGCTGCCTTATTGAAAAACAGCAGGCTTGTTGACATGTAGACTCTAATAGCATAACATTTTATTACTTAACATGTTAAGCAAATACGCCAATGCCGCATTTTATCGTTGAGTATTCCGCCAATATAGAGAACAGTATTGATATGTCGCAGCTGTGCGAACTTATCAGAGCTACTGCTGTGAAAATCGACGCATTGCCCATGCCTGGTATAAGAGTGCGGGCTATTAAAGTGGATTACTACGCCATTGCTGACGGCAACCCAGCGCATGCCTATATTGATGTATCAGTGCGCCTAAGAGGTGGTAGATCCATGGACGTGCGTAAAGCTGCAACGCAAACGCTTTTCGACGCGATAAAGATCTTCCTGGAGCCTGTAATGGCTGAACGCTCGTTAGCTCTGTCGTTTGAAATGCGGGATATTGACCCCGAGCTATCGCCCAAGTGCGGATCCATTCGTGAATATCTTCCGGAGAATTAGATAGTGTCAGATTTGAGTGTTAATGTAGAAAAGCTCGGTGGATATTTGAAGCAGTTTCGCGAACACGGCGTGTTTAACCATATCAACGGTCAGGTCGTTCCTGCCATATCCGGCGAGACGTTCGAGAATTTTTCGCCGGTTGACGAGAGTGGAATATGTCAGATTGCTAAGAGTTCGGCCGCAGACATCGACGCTGCAGCCATCGCTGCGGCGAACGCGTTTCCGGCTTGGCGAGATATGTCGGCCGCGGCAAGAAAAAAAATTCTGTTGAACATTGCTGACGGGATTGAAGCCCGCGCTGAAGAAATAGCGTTTTGCGAGTGTTGGGATACAGGTCAAGCGTTGCGCTTTATGTCCAAAGCAGCTATCAGAGGCGCTGAGAATTTTCGATATTTTGCTGATCAAATTAGCTCAGCTCGAAATGGTAAGCATTTGCCTTCACCGACGCTAATGAACGTCACGACTCGTGTTCCCATTGGACCCGTTGGGGTTATCACGCCTTGGAATACGCCGTTCATGTTGTCTACCTGGAAAATAGCACCGGCTCTGGCTGCAGGTTGCACAGTGGTGCATAAACCTGCCGAGTTAAGCCCACTGTCTGCACGCCTACTTATGGATATTGCTCAAGAAGCGGGTATACCTCCAGGTGTCTGGAACCTAGTGAATGGTTTTGGTGAGGATGCGGGCCGTGCATTGACAGAACATCCGCTGATCAAAGCAATAGCATTCGTGGGTGAAAGTCGTACGGGCAGTATGATCACTAAGCAAGGTGCGGATACCTTAAAACGTACGCACTTTGAACTCGGTGGAAAGAATCCAGTTGTTGTGTTTGAAGATGCCGACCTGGATCGAGCACTTGATGCGGTCATTTTCATGATTTATTCAATTAATGGGGAGCGTTGCACGTCATCATCCCGCTTGCTAATACAAGACACTATTCGCGATGAATTTGAAGCGAAGCTGATTGAGCGAGTAAACAGAATCAAGGTCGGGCATCCTCTAGATCCAGCGACTGAAATTGGCCCTTTGATAGGAGAGGAGCACTTTAATAAAGTGACGTCTTATTTCAACATCGCCAAAGAGGAAGGAGCAACCGTTGCAGCAGGTGGTGATTGTCTCGGTACGCAAGGATATTTTGTTAAGCCAACGCTGTTTACAATGGCGAATAATCAAATGCGCATAGCCCAGGAGGAAATATTTGGCCCTGTACTGACATCCATTCCTTTTTCGACTGAGGAAGAGGCACTGTCCATTGCCAACGATTCTCCTTACGGTCTTACAGGCTATGTGTGGACTAACGATTTGACTCGCGCATTGCGTTTTAGCAACGCGCTTGAAGCGGGCATGATCTGGGTTAATTCAGAGAACGTGCGGCATTTACCGACGCCGTTTGGAGGTGTTAAATCCAGCGGTATTGGGCGTGATGGTGGTGACTGGTCCTTCGAGTTTTATATGGAACAAAAGCACATCGGTTTTGCACTCGGAAATCACAAAATACCAAAGCTTGGTGCATGATTTTTCCGTATTAGCTGCCTACACAATAAATGAAAGAGGATAAATAATATGCCTTTGCCAGCTCCAGTTTTAAATCCGCCGTTCAACATCCTTCGACTAAGCCATGTCGAATACAAAGTGACCGATCTAGCCAAAAGCCGAGCTTTTTACGTGGATACCTTAGGTTTGCAGGTCACTTATGAGGATTCTGACAGCTTGTATCTACGTGCCATGGAAGAAAGGGGGCATCATTGTGTTTCACTGGTGAAGTCAGATCATGCGGCGGTCGGCGTGTTAGGGTTTAAGGTTTTTTGTGAGGATGACTTGGATAAGGCAGAGGCGTTTTTTACAGCCAAAGGGTTGCCGGTTAAGTGGATTGAAAAACCTTTTATGGGCAGAATTTTACGCACTGAAGATCCATGGGGAATACCGCTGGAGTTTTACCTGAAAATGGATCGGCTTGAGTCTATCCATCAAAAGTACAAGCTTTACAACGGTGTCAAGCCGCTGCGGATTGACCACTTTAATATGTTCAGCGCAAATGTAGATGACAGTGTGGGTTTCTACAACGAAATGGGATTCAGGACCACTGAGTACACGGAGGATACTGAGACAGGACATATCTGGGCGGCGTGGATGCACCGTAAGGGCGGAGTCCATGACGTGGCGTTTACTAATGGTCTGGGGCCTAGGTTGCATCACACCGCTTTTTGGGTGCCCACACCCATGAACATCATTGATCTACTGGATCTAATGGCTACAACCGGTTGGGTTGCAAATATCGAGCGTGGACCTGGTCGTCACGGTATCTCGAATGCATTTTTTCTGTACATTCTTGACCCGGATGGACATCGAATCGAGATATATTGCTCTGATTATCAGACCATTGATCCAGATCATGAACCGATTAAATGGGATCTTAAAGATCCACAACGGCAAACCCTTTGGGGTGCGGCCGCGCCGCGCAGCTGGTTCGAACACGGGTCTGTGTTTGTAGGGGTTGATGTAAACGAACCTACCTTGAAAGCGCAACCAATAATTGCGCCCTAAGAGCTTTCATCGCAATCAAGAGAATAAGAACATCGTGCTAATGCTAAAAGATCCCAGTTTATTTCGACAGGCAGCCCTTATTGGTGATAAATGGATTGAAGCCGATCCGGCCACGGGTCTCGCTGTTACCAATCCCGCAACGGGTGAATTGATTGGCTATGTGCCCAAACTGGGAGCTACGGAGACGACAGCTGCCATTGAAGCTGCAGAAGCGGCGCGGGGCGCCTGGGCGGCGTTAACCGCTAAAGAGCGTACAACCATCCTTCGGCGTTGGTTCGATTTGATGATGCAAAACCAGGACGATCTGGGAGCTATCTTGACCGCTGAGCAAGGCAAGCCTTTGGCTGAAGCTAAAGGAGAGGTTGGTTATGGCGCGTCTTTTATCGAATGGTATGCCGATGAGGCACGACGTGCCTACGGACAAGTTATACCCGGCCATGCCCCTGATAAGCGCATCATTGTTCTCAAGCAACCTATCGGTGTCGTGGCAGCCGTTACACCGTGGAATTTCCCCAACGCTATGATCACGCGCAAGGCCGGCCCAGCTCTGGCAGCGGGTTGCTCTATGGTGCTAAAGCCTGCCAGTCAAACACCTTTTTCTGCTATTGCATTGGCTGTGCTTGCCGAGCGCGCTGGTATTCCTGCGGGCATATTCTCGGTCGTTACAGGCTCTGCTAGAGAGATTGGAGCGGCTATGACGTCCAGCCCAATTGTAAAGAAGCTGACGTTCACAGGGTCCACAGGGGTAGGGATAAAGTTGTACGAGCAGTGCGCACCGACGATCAAGAAGTTGGCTTTGGAATTAGGCGGTAATGCTCCGTTCATTGTTTTCGATGACGCGGATATTGACGCAGCTGTTGACGGTGCCATCATTGCCAAATTCAGAAATAATGGTCAGACCTGCGTGTGCGCAAACCGTATTTATGTTCAAGATGCGGTCTACGATGAATTTGCACAAAAACTCAACGCAAAACTGTCGACGCTTCCCGTTGGCAACGGTTTTGACGAAGGGGTTGTATTTGGCCCGCTGATTGATGGGGCTGCTGTGGAAAAAGTCGAAGAGCACATTAAAGATGCAACTGCTAAAGGCGCAAGTGTATTGGCGGGTGGTAAGCGCCACGAACTGGGTGGAACGTTCTTTGAGCCAACGATTCTGACTGATGTGACCTCTGATATGGCTATTGCCAAAGAAGAGACGTTTGGACCTGTGGCCCCGTTGTTCCGATTCACTCAGGAATCGGAAGTAATCGCGGCTGCAAACGACACCGAGTTTGGATTGGCTTCTTATTTTTATTCTAAAGATATTGCTCGAGTATGGCGCGTTGGCGAAGCTCTCGATTACGGAATGGTCGGTGTCAACACAGGACTGATATCAACAGTTGAAGCACCGTTTGGTGGAGTCAAGTCGTCCGGGCTAGGGCGTGAAGGTTCGCACTTCGGTCTCGATGAATTTTTTGAACTCAAGTATCTATGCATGGGCGGGATTGAGGCGGAACAGTGATGAAAACCGAGCGATTTGCAACTTATAGCAGCAATGGGGAAACCTTTTACGGTGCTGTGACTGAGGCTGGCATGGTCTCGTTGTCAGATGAATTCCCACAGTGGCCGACTCTCAAAAGCGTTATTGAGGCGGGCGCTTTGAACGAACTTGCCAAAGTGGCAACGGGCAAATCAGTTACGCATACGGAGTTTGTCTACCAGATTCCACTATCCAACCCAGAAAAGATCATTTGTGTTGGCGTGAATTTCCCGGATAGAAACGCTGAATACAAAGACGGATCTGATACGCCGCCTAATATGTCCTTGTTCATTCGTTTTCCGGGTTCATTTACGGGACATAACAAAGCACTCATTCGTCCGCCAGAATCTGACAAGCTGGACTACGAAGGTGAAATTGCCATCGTTATTGGCAAAGGCGGGCGGCGTATATCTCAGGAAAATGCCTTTGATCATATCGCCGCGCTGACGTTATGCAATGAAGGTACTATCAGAGACTGGGTCAGACATGCCAAGTTCAACGTCACCCAGGGTAAAAATTGGGATAACTCAGGGGCTATAGGGCCATGGTTGGTCCCTTTTAACGATGCAGCACAACTGGACGATATTCGTTTAAGCACAACGGTTAACGGAGAGCTTCGGCAGGAAGATCGTACTAGCAGAATGCTGTTTCCCATTCGTCGGCAAATTGAGTACATATCCACATTTACGACGTTGGCACCCGGCGATATCATTATCACGGGTACACCGACAGGTGCGGGTGCACGCTTTGATCCACCACGTTTTCTGGTTCCAGGGGATGTCATTACGGTTGAAGCTGATGGCATCGGAAAATTGGTTAACACTGTTGAGGACGAGCAGTGAGTTTAACCAACGATCAAGTCACTGATACCGCATCGCGATTACTATCAGCAGAAGCTGCTGGCGTTCAAATTGGGTTGTTATCGTTGCAGTACCCAGATTTGGATATGGACGACGCCTATCGTATTCAAGCAGAAATTCTGGCGCAAAAAGTGGCATCAGGACGGAAAATATTTGGTTGGAAAATCGGATTAACATCGAAAGCCATGCAGCTGGCACTCAATATAGACATACCCGATAGCGGAATATTGTTCGATGATATGTATTTTAAAAGCGGCGATAGTGTTCAAAAAAATCGGTTTATACAGCCACGCATTGAAGCCGAAATAGCGTTCGTGATGAGATCTGCCATTGCCGGTGAAAATGTCACACGCGACGATGTTATTGCTGCCACTGACTACGTCACGCCGAGTATTGAAATCCTTGACACTCGAATTGTCCGTGTTGATGCTGTTTCAGGCAAAACCCGAACAGTAAACGATACGATTTCCGACAATGCAGCTAATGCTGGTATTGTACTGGGGGGCGATCGTCATGCGATAGACGCCCACGATTTACGTTGGGTGGGGGCTATCGTGAGTTCCAACGGTAGTGTTGAAGAAACTGGTTTAGGGGCAGGAGTATTAAACGATCCTGTTGAGAGTGTCGTGTGGCTTGCTCGGCGTATGGCTGCTTATGGCCAAGGTATTGAACCTGGACAGGTCATCTTATCCGGCAGTTTCATCCGACCACTTGAATGCCCAGCGGGTTCAAATATAGAGGCTGATTTTGGGGCCTTTGGCCACGTATCCATAAATTTTGAATGACGGTTTTCGCACCGCAAATACCCGCGGTGCGATATTCATGGTGCTTGCCATGGCCGCTTTTGCCGTCGAAGACATGTTGGTTAAATCGGTTTCACAGACGCTTCCTATAGGTATGATTCTGATTGTCTTTGGTGCATTTGGCACAGTATTTTTTATGTCCTGCGCTCGTGTCAAATCACAATCTCTATTGCATCCGGCTATAAGCGGGAAAGCCATGATTATCCGTTCGGTGTGCGAAATTTCTGCTCGCCTGTTTTTCACACTGTCACTGGCGTTAACGCCGCTATCGAGTACATCTGCAATACTCCAAGCCACGCCTTTGGTGGTCATGATCGGTGCTGTGTTGTTTTTCGCAGAAACAGTAGGGTATCGTCGATGGATAGCCGCAGCTGTCGGATTTCTTGGTGTTTTGTTAATAATCAAACCGGGCGCTAACAGTTTTGAGCCTGCCTCAATGTTCGCTGTGCTGGCCACCATCGGATTTGCAGGGCGCGATTTAGGGACCAGAGCGGCACCCAAGAGCTTGTCCAGTATTCAACTGGGTGTTTATGGTTTTATTATGTTGCCAATCGCGGGTGTTTTGGCAGCAATGTGGACGGATGAATGGGTGATACCAAGCCTGCGCGAGTGGTTACAACTTTCAATAATCAGTTTTGTTGGAGTCGCAGCATACTCAGCTTTGACCGCTGCCATGCGAAACGGAGAAATTTCATTCGTTGCACCTTTTCGCTATACGCGTTTGATTTTCGCCTTACTGTCGGGTGTTGTTGTATTTTCCGAAGTTCCTGATGCGTTCATGTTGTTGGGAAGCACGCTAATAATACTGAGTGGTTTATTTAGCCTGAATCGAGCACGTAAACTTGAAAATGAAACAGCGTAAGGTGGTAACCGAATGATTGTAGACGCTTCAACGTTACTACCCAGTTTAATGGGTCATCCGCGTGTGGACCTAAGTAAGAGCGTTACCCCTATTGAACGTTTGCCAAATTTGAGTGAAAATCTGGGCATCAGTTTACTGGCCAAGCGCGATGACGCGTTGTCCTTGGGGATGGGTGGTAATAAAGTACGGCAGTTGGAATACTATTTGGGGCCTGCTATGGCGCAAGGGGCCGATACGGTTCTGATCACCGGTGCCGTACAGTCTAACTTTGTATGTCTGTGTGCCGCTGCCTGTGCAAAGCTGGGTTGGAAATCCGTGGTGCAATTAGAGGAGCGTGTGCCTAAAGACGACAACGATTACAATCACTCTGGCAATGTGTTGCTGAATAAAGTGCTTGGCGCTGAGATTCACTATTTCCACGAAGGGGAGAATGAGGCTGCAGCTGATGCAAACCTGGATAGATTGGCAGAGACGCTCCAATCGAAAGGCCGAAAACCCTATGTTATTCATTTAGGTATAGATCATCCACCTATTGGTGGTTTGGGCTACGCAGAGTGTGCTGCTGAATGCTTTCAGCAATTCCAGAGCCAGGGCCCATTGCCCGATCATGTAATTGTTCCCTCGGGTAGCGGATTGACGCATGCGGGTTTTTTAGCAGGGGCCAGGTCGATAGGGTGGGAAGTCTCGGTGCATGGGATATGCGTTCGGCGTACTGCAGATTTGCAGCGACCTCGCATCAAGCGACGAACGAGTGAAATATTGGCTTTATTGCGAGCGAACAAAGAGTGCTTAGAGCGCGACATTCTGGTTGATGATTGCGTGCTTGCGCCCGGATATGGCCAACTCAATGCATCGGTGTTAGAGGCGATTCGCCTTGGCGCCCAAAGCGAAGGTATGTTGTTGGATCCTGTCTACTCTGGACGTACCTTGGCTGGACTTGTTGCACTGACAAGACGCGGCATTATTAAGCAGGGAGAGAGTGTACTCTTCCTACACACCGGCGGTTTACCTGCTTTGTTCGCTTACCAATCGGATTTATCAGGTCTGATATGACGCAGCGCGGGCGCAGCGCGGGCGCAGCGCGGGCGCAGCATTATCTGTTCAATTTGTTTCAGTTTCAGTTTCAGTTTCAGTTTCAGTTTCAGTTTCAGTTTCAGTAAAGTTAATAGGAATTCTAGCGTCAGTCAATTTCCCGATCATAGAGGAGGGCACGCCGAAAACGTAGCCGGCGATTGCTCCAAGGACCATAGCTCTACCACAGCTATCACCACCACAAAGGGTGTTGTCGCGAACCGCTCCTTCGAATTCTGTTACGTGCTTCAACAGGTGCCAGACTACCGGTAAGCCTTGATGGACTTTGCAGGCCATACCGAAGTGTTTGGATACCGCAAGCGGTTGATACTCCGACCAGTTCAGCGCTTCAGATAACTTACTTGCTAATTCCGGATCGGCTGTTCGTGCACTTATTTCAAGTGCATTCGGTAGTGATTCTCCTTCAGCAATAGCGTTAAGGCAATTTAGGATTACCTTGGCAGCAGTATTCACATGACTATGGGTTGATATAACCGTGGCAGCCTGCTCGATAAGAGTTACCTGCGCATTTGCAGCGAACAGGCCAGGTAGTACACAAAGCGCTGGTAGTTGATCATCTTCAATGCCTGAATTCTCCAGAAGGTGTTCGCCGTCTGTGATGATCCGTGCAATTAGTGACTTTGTGGGCCGATCCGCGTAACCAACGTAACTGCCGCAGGGGCCGAAACTTGCCATAAACGCCTGCTGATGATTCTGCGGTGTGTATTGGCCTTCCAGCGCTAGTTGGCCGACTATGCGAGCCGACTCACCATAGTGAGATAGCTGGCCGCTACGTCTGGCTGAGTGAGCGAAAAAAGCTTTGCGATTTTCATAAACAGAAAAATCAGGATGTCTGAAGATAATGTCGCCAGTGGCTTGTAGTGCTTGTATTTGATCTTGATCGTACAACCAATGTAAGCCCATCGATGCAGCATCGGCTACCAGTGCGCCATTCAATGCATCCAGTTTGTTCATTAGATTCTCATGATGTTCTGGTTGTTGGATAAGTCAAAGTATTCCATAAATGCTGTTAGTCCATATAGGATCGTTACAGCCAGTGTGAATCGGCGTGTGAAAACTATGGCGCACGTAATGCCCCTAGGCCTGTGCCAACCCCTGGAATATAGATATCATCGCCTATTCTGATGCCTTGCAACGAAATCGGTTCCATAGACACGTTGCCGGTAGCCAGCTGATCCATTAACTGCGTTAGCTCCTCGGTAGGCAGTGTCAACTTTCCACTGTACCAAAACGCATCGTATTCAACGGCGCTCTTCCATGTCCCCTGATCATCGCGAAAGTAAAGTAGAAGACTCACTGAGGGCTCGGGCTTAGACTCTGACTTAGCTAAAAGGTACTGAATACCCAGCATGTTGAACTGTGTAGTTTGCACAATCACGCAGCGGTAATCAGCCTCAATACAGGTATGCCTAATTGCATCGCTAAAACTTTGCTCAGTCACAAGCTGTTCAAAATCAGGGTCATCGATCGGCTGGTACAGTTCAATTTCCCCGCTCTCAAGCCATCGATTGAACTCCTCTAACAGCGTGCTATCCGAACTATCTGAAAATGAGTATTCGGTTAGTGTTTTGGCATTTTCTAGCGCCAAATCCACCCCAGCTCTATCGGCGACCTGCATTGTTTTTAATTGCTCAAGCGCCTCCTTTCCCGCCCGTCCGGATTCAAATTTCAAGTACCTGAAATCAAATTCGGCGATAGGGATTCTGCCCTCAGCCAAGGCACTCACCTGTGAACGCACAGCAATACGGTGAACGTCCAGTACAGGTGTCAGTAAGGCGATGGATACGACTATCGTCACCAGGGCGACTGCTATATTCACGCTCTGTACATTTTTCACCAAAGATTTGGATAGTGCCGATAGCATGTAGCCCACTGCGTATAGGCTAGTAATTGCTGTAATAGTGAGTGCTATCAAGCGCCCATGCGTTAAGCCGTACTCACTCATTCGCATCCACAGGCCGTAAAATGCGAGTGCTGCAAATCCTGGCAGTATCAGTGCTTGGACGCGCACCATCCAGCTCATCATTCCCTGTAGTAAATCAGTACTATCCTGGATTGCGCCGTTGCACAGTAGGATGGAAACAGTCATGGATGTAATCAGTAATAGCGTTACGCTAAAACCTGTATCCAGATTACTGATACCTGCCATCAGAGCAGTAATAAGAAATACCCCTGTAATCACCATGAATACAGGTAGCAAAGCCCTAAACAAGGCCAGCAATACGTGCCGTGTGGAGTGAATGATGCTCTCGTTCTGGCGCGTAATTCCAATGGCTAGCCCGCAAGCTGAAGCCAATAACGGCAACATGACTATTGGACGATAAACAAACTCACCCAGATCGAATCCCAACACATCAAACAGCGATACGCTGAGCACGGTTATCAGTGTTGTAAGAAGTGTAAACAAAAATGCGATTAATACGCACACACACTGACCCCATGCATATTCGAACAGCACAGAGTAGCTGAACATCGATTGCCTGCGAATGAATACGGTTCGTAAAAATGGCAGAGATACGAGTGTGATTATTAAGCTGCAGATGATGATGATCAGAAATGGGCCGGAGATATCTGAAGAATCTGAGAGATCACTGATAAAGCGCAGGTAAGACCAGAGCGCAAGCACGGCACAAAGACCACCCATGAACCCGGATATGACTAACGCCGACACTCGTTTCCCCGGGGCTGTGCTTAAGTGATGAACAACGGGTGCCAGTACTGTAAATAGATAGGCTGCCAGCAACACGGGTTGTACGTGGTCGGGCTCCAGCTGTTCGGAGAGCAGGTACAGCGCCAGACCCTGCAATGCACCCGGCACCGCAAAACCGTAAACCAGAAAAAATCTAGCGTTCATAATCCATCTCGTATCGCATGCTGGTTATTGAGTGTTTTTGTAGTACGTACCTAGCAATTAGCAGGTGTAGTTCATACCCATGCGTCCACCGTCCACATAGATGGTTTCACCTGTGATGTAGCTTGCCTTGCTGGACAATAAAAACGACACAACGTTCGCAATTTCTTCAGGCGATCCCACGCGTTTTAGAGGTGTGCGTGACATCACCATTTCCATTGCTGCAGGATTTGAATTGACTGAAGCCATCATTTCCGTGTCGATAGAGCCTGGTCCAACAGCATTAACGCGAATATTGTGCGGTGCCAAGGCTAAGGACGATGACTTGGTCAGCTGCATAACACCACCCTTAGAGGCGCAATACGCTGCAATGGTTGGAATGGCAACTAGAGCGTTAATCGATGACATATTAACGATGGCGCCTTCAATGCTGTTTGCAACCATGCCCTTCGCTGCTCGTTGCAAAGCTACAAAGGTGCCTATCAGATTAATGTCTATGACCTTTTTGAACTGTTCAATGGGTGTCTCTAAAAAATCTCCCGGCAGCGCAACACCCGCATTATTTACCAGCATCGAGACTGGTCCATGTTCAGCTTCTATGCTGTCGAACATGGACGAAATAGCCGTCTCGTCTGCCATGTCACAGACGTATCCCATAGTCCCGTTACCCATGGATTCTGCAGCGTCACGAACACCGACTTCGTTAATGTCTGCCAGAAGAATCTGAGCGTCTAGATCATTGGCAATCGCTTTGGCGCACGCAAGGCCGATACCCTGGGCACCACCGGTAATCAATGCTATTGGGCGATTGTGTGACATGAGAAATTCTCCAGTTTGAATGAGTGTAGGAGGCTATTATGTAACAAACCATCAGGGTATCTGGAATGCTGCAGAAAATTACTGGATTCCATCAGGATGACAAAGCGGACTGGGTGGCAGAATTGAGCTGTGGGCATGGACAGCATGTTCGCCATAACCCCCTGGAGATCTCGCCCCTGGGTGGTCACGCAGGCGGGTCGGGAAGAAAATCTGGGAGAATCCTCGAATTGTGTTAAATGCGATGTGTCCATGCTATCGAAGTAGAAGGTTAATCAGAATTTTTGAGTATCGTAAATATTTAGCAACCACAGAGTGGCACTACCACATTAGATAGCGAGGATTCACGTGGTGTTCAACGCCTTCACGTGTCTCAGTACTCTGTCGATTTTGGTGCTTTGCAGGCGTTCTACCGGTCTGGGTATTGTCATAAAATCAGGGTAGACTCAAGCCTCCACCTCATAAGGAGATTGTTGAAATGCCTACATCCCGTACTACTGGGTTTTGGTGCCGCCGTGTTTGTGTGTCGGTAGGGCTCGCATCAATAGTTGCTGGAGGACATGTGTCCGCTTCAGACGTAAAGCTGCGAATCATGGAAACCACTGATTTGCACATGCACGCCATGAATTACGATTACTACCGGAACGAGGAGGTTGATGGTTTTGGCCTGGCACGCACTGCGACCCTAATCCGTGATGCCCGCGCACAGGCGCGTAATAGTCTGCTGTTTGACAACGGTGATCTCCTACAGGGAAACCCCATGGGCGACTACATGGCTCGATCTCGCGGTTTAAGCTTTGGTGAAGTTCATCCGATGTATAAGGCGATGAATTTGCTAGGTTATGACGCGGCAAATATCGGCAATCATGAATTTAATTACGGCTTAGATTTTCTTCTAAAGTCCATTAGTGGTGCCAATTTCCCGTATGTCCTGTCAAACGTCTACGCGGTGGACGGCGATGATGATCCGAGTAACGACAAACATTACATTCGCCCTTACACCATCCTGTCACGTCGAGTTATGGATGAGGACGGGGCATGGCATGATCTAAAGGTCGGTGTCATCGGTTTTACTCCGCCGCAAATCATGAGCTGGGACAAAGGCCATCTGGACGGTAAGCTAACAGTTCGCGGAATTGTGGAAACGGCTGAGAAATTCGTGCCCATGATGCGTGAAGAAGGTGCGGATATTGTCATTGCCATACCTCACAGTGGTATTGCCGAATCACACCCGGAAGGCTTGAAAGAAAACGCAACAGCAGAATTGGCCAAGGTTGAGGGTATCGATGCCATTTTATTCGGCCACGCCCATACCGTATTTCCTTCCAAGGCTTATGCCGAGTTTCCAGGTGTCGATCTAGAGAAAGGCACCTTGCACGGTGTGCCGTCTGTAATGCCCGGATTTTGGGGCAGTCATTTAGGCATTATTGACCTAACTCTTTCGAGTGATGGGGAAGGCTGGAGTGTGTCTGATAGCGCTGTTGAGAACCGTTCGATATTCCGCAGAGAAGGCCGTAAGCGCATCGCAATTGTTGGCTCGCAGCAAGATATTATTGATGCGGTTAAAGACGAGCATGAAGGTACTATTGCCTGGGTTGGCCAACCTGTTGGAACGATCACATCGCCCATCAATAGTTTCTTCGCCCTGGTACAAGACGATCCATCTATTCAAATCGTAAACAACGCGCAAACCTGGTATGGCAAGCAAGTGATAGCGGGAACTGAGTATGAAGGACTGCCTGTTTTATCTGCAGGTGCGCCTTTCAAAGCAGGTGGTCGCGGTGGACCAGAGTATTTCACTGACCTTCCCGCGGGTGAGATTGCCATTAGAAATGTTGCTGATCTTTACATTTATCCTAATACGGTAAGGCTGGTAAAGCTCAATGGTGCACAAGTAAAAGAGTGGCTAGAAAGATCAGCTACCCAATTCAATACCATTGATCCTTCGTCGAGTGAGGCTCAGCAGCTCATTAGTGAATCGCATCCCTCGTACAACTTCGACGTCATTGACGGTGTCAGCTATTCCATTGATGTCACCCAGCCATCCAAGTACGGTAACAAGGGCGAGTTGTTAAACGCAGACGCTAGTCGAATAGTTGGCCTGACATTCAATGGCGACGTCATAGATCCAGCTCAGGATTTCGTCGTTGTTACAAACAACTATCGTGCTAGTGGTGGTGGTAACTTCCCAGGACTTGACGGCAGTTCGATTATTGTTGAGGCGCCACAAACCAATCGTCAGGTACTGGTCGATTACATTCTTGCCTCCGGAACACTGGATCCGCAAGCTGATTCCAACTGGGGTTTTGCGCCGATAGAGGGCGAAGTGGAAGTTGTATTCGATACAGCCCCTACGGCTGTCGATGCAGACAATGCAGCGCAATTCGAATACGTTGAAACTCTGGAAAGCGGCTTTGCCCGTTATCGAATACCTATGAGTCAGTAGTCAAGAGAAGCTCGCAACGCGACTCATGGATGGGTCGCGTTACTTGTCAGAGCAAAACAGGGCTAAGGGTGTTAGTAAGATAATTCCAGTTGGAAGCCATCAAAACCTGGAACAATGTGCTTAGGGAGTCTTTCAAGTAGTGCTTGATAATCCAGATCGCTGTGCATGTTGGTGAGGATGGCACG
>JBLHWG010000078.1:0-16741 GCA_047629055.1 Halioglobus sp. | reverse complement strand
TGTTTGCGCAGTAAGAAGACTTTCCAGATCGCCTTCTAGAGTCGCCACTTGAGATTCCAGCGCGTCCTTTTCCAGCGCTAGAGTATTTCTCTGCGCCAAAAGTGAGGCCGCTCCCGTTTTGAGCGTGGTCAGTTCACTACCGAGCGTTTCTGATTGCTCACCAAATTGACTCCGCAAGCTCTGAATCTGGAACTGACTAGACTCAGCGACTTCTGTACGCTCTGTTTCGACAGCTTCCAGTCTTGTTTGCAAACCACCAAGAGAGCTCTGAAGCTGCTCTTTCTGACTAGTTAACGCTAACGTTTGCGTTGTGAGGTTATCCACGTCCATTAAAAGCGTCTGCTTTTGCGCCTCCAGGTCACCAATTTCTACATTCAGTCCTACAACCTCATTATCAAACTGGCTTTGCAATTCAACGATGCCTTCCTGTGTTGTGACAAGCTCTGCGCCCAATTCATCAGAGCTAGCCATCAAGGACTGTACTTCAATGTTCAGCTCACCCATTTTCAGGTCACGCTGTTCAATTTCACTAGTAGCCTGTGCATACTGTCCTTCGAGCGTCGCATATTGAGCATCTAAATCGGCTAGTGCCGCCACTTTTTCAGCTATTTGGGATGTAAGGTCCGCCTCTTTTTGCCCCAGATCTTGTTGGACTGCTGCCAACGCCTGCCCTTGTTCGTTCAGCTCGCCTCGAGCCACGCTCAGAGAACTTTGCGTTGTTACCAATTCCGCCGCAGTATTCTCTAACGCTGTTTGAGTTTGCACCAGCGCAGTTTCGGTTTTCGCAAGGTTAGCGCGCGAATATTCAAGGCTGCCCTCTACTGCTGCAATTCGCTTTCGCAATTTGCCAACTTCTGATTCCAGCGACGCCTTTCTAGCTTCCAAATCGCCGATTTCAGCGTTCATCGCAGCTACGTCCGTGTCGTAAAGGCCGAGCAAAGAATCGTAACTGATCTGAGCATTTGCCAGCTCACCACTGATTGACTCTGAAGATGCCTGCAAAGACTGAATCTGTGCCTCGAAGGAACCCAAATTGACTTCACTAGATAGCATGGCATTCGATTGAGCATTGATCAGCTCATTCAGAATTTGGAGCTGCGCCTGCAAACCAGCAACTTGCTCATCTGAATTGACAGTAAATGCGGCAATTTCTGCTTCGAGCGCAGCAACTGTCTCAACACTGTTCGCTCCTAACGCCGCGAGTTCTGCGTTGAGGTCTTGAACTCTTTGGTTAGCCTGCGCTGCAATTTCATTCGCAGCTTCAACCTGTCCACCTGCTTCTTGAGAAACTGAAGCCATTTTTTGATCTAATTGGAGTGTCGCCTGATTTGCCTGCTCCTGCGCAGCAGCGCGAGCGTCAGCCAGCGCAACTTCGGCGGCCGCGCGTGCATCAACCAATTCTGCTTCGGCGGCGGCGCGCGCGTCAGCCAACTCCGCATCTGCAGCAGCACCAGCGACAGCCGACTCTGCTTCTGCAGCGGCACGCGCGACAGCCAACTCCGCTTCTGCGCCAGCGCGTTCGTCAATCAATTCTGCTTGAGCAGCTGCGCGAGTGTCAGCCAACTCTGTTTCTAGCGATGCAATTTTCTCGCTCGTCTGAAGATCAAACGATGCGATAGTTTGCTCTAGCTCGGATGCGACAGCGACTCGTTGTGCTTGAACCGCTCTAAATTGTGATTGTGAAGCAAGCAATCGGGTTTCCATACCTGCGATGGCCCCTTCTAACCCAGTTTTGCTTTGAGTGGCTGCTGCCAGTAGGCCCTGCACCTGGGTGCGATCGTCGTCTAACTCCGCCACAGTTGCACGCAACCCGCTTAGCTCTGTCTCGCCGACCGAGATGGCCTCTTCGAGCGCTGTTTGTTCGCTCTTCAGATTAACAATGTCTCGCTCTGCAGTTTGCAGCTCGCCACTTCGTTGTCCCAGCAAGGTGTTGACCTTGTCTCTTTCCAGCTGAGTGCTCTTCAAATCATTGACGGTATTGGATTGCGCAATCCAAGCACCGAGCAAACCCAGGATGGCCAATGCCGCCAAGATGAACTTTAATTGGTAGGAAGAACGACTTGGGGCCTTTTCAAAATCTCTAAACATTAGGTCTTTTCCAGTGGCAAGGGTCGTACAACGAATTTATTCAAGATACCGCCATCCTAGCGAAAACGGAATCGCGCCACAATCTCGACTTAGGCTAAAACCTGTAATTAGGCAAATCTTTTTAGTACACTAGCCATTATCCTCTCCAATTCTTATCGGAACTGTAAAACAGTGCGTATTCATCTTAGTGCCCTAGGTTGTCGGCTCAACGAAGCCGAGTTAGAACAATGGGCGACAGCTTTCAAAGGCGCTGGCGACCAAATTACCACTAAAACCGACGACGCCGATATTCTGGTAATGAACACTTGTGCCGTGACGAAAGAAGCCGTTCGAAAATCGCGACAAAAACTGCAGCGCCTGCAACGTGAGAATCCTTCAGCCAAGCTTGTTGTCAGTGGTTGCTATAGCGAACTTGCGCCATCGTCAGAGTTGGCAGGGCTTGGTGTCGATCTTATTGTTCCCAATACCCAAAAAGACAATCTGGTCGCACTAACTCGCTCAGCTTTTACAGATCCAGGTATGCCCCAGGCAGCAACAATCCCCGCTACAACTGCTCTATTCACCCGAAATAGGCATCGAGCGTTCATAAAAATTCAAGACGGATGCCGTTACCGATGCACATTCTGCATTGTGACCGTGGCGCGTGGCGCGGAACGCAGTCGAACCATTTCCGACATTGTTGACGAAGTTCAACGGCTTCAATCCGAGGATGTTAAAGAAATTGTTCTCACCGGTGTGCATGTCGGCGGTTACGGCTCTGATCTTGATACCGACCTGAACTCATTGGTTAAGGCGCTGCTAATAGACACTGACATTCCTCGCATTCGATTTGCCTCCGTTGAGCCCTGGGATCTCTCAGCTGGATTCCTCGACTTATTTGAGAACAAACGCGTTCAGCCACATATGCATCTGCCTTTGCAAAGTGGCAGTAATACAGTTCTTCGACGAATGGCCCGACGTTGCAAAACGCAAGATTTCAATTCTTTGACCGAATCGCTGCGGGAAGCAGTTTCTGAATTCAACATCACTACCGATATCATTGCAGGTTTTCCAGGCGAAACCGATCAGGAATGGCAAGACTCACTGGCGTTCATCGCCACACAGGGCTTTGGCCATATTCACGCCTTTACGTATTCAGAACGCGAAGGAACAAAGGCTGCAACCCTGCCAGATTCGGTCCCCATGCCAGTGCGTCAGGAGCGCAGCCGACAACTCCATGAGCTTGCTGAACGTTTAAAACAACAGCAGCTTGAAAAGTCCATTGGTAACACGGCCGATGTACTTTGGGAGCGTGGGCGCAAGACTGACAATGAAGATGGCAGCAGTGTCTGGCGTAACTTGGGATACACGCCCAACTATCAACGGGTTGTCACTTTTAGTGATCACGACCTAGCCAATCAAATCCTGCCCACTCAATTAACTGCGGTGGACGATGGAAAGCTGGTTGGGAAGATATTAAGGTAAGTTAACGGCGCTTGTACAAGCCGTGATCAATCGATTGTTGGCACTCGCTGTGTAGGTTATCAATAAACGAGTACCATAGTTACTTGAACTAAAACCACCGGAAGACAATACGACATATGGCTACGAACCCGATGCTTGATGCCGACGAGATCGAAACCCAGGAATGGCTAGATGCTCTGGAAGCCGTCATAGAAAACGAAGGTCCCGACCGCGCGCATTTCCTATTGGAGCGCCTGATGGACAAAGCCAGACGTTCTGGAACGAATCTTCCTTATGACGCGAGCACAGCCTACGTCAATACAATTCCGTTGCACTTGGAGGCTAAAGGCCCCGGAGACTCTGAATTAGAACATCGATTGCGCTCCATGATCCGCTGGAATGCCACGGTGATGGTTCTTCGGGCCCAACGAGATGATTCTGGCTTAGGCGGACACTTAGCAAGCTTTGCATCTGCGGCAACCTTGTACGACGTCGGTTTTAATCATTTTTTCCATGCCCCCACACCCGATCACGGTGGTGATGTCGTGATGATGCAAGGGCACTGCGCTCCTGGCATATACGCCCGCTCGTTTATGGAAGGCAGGCTTACCGCGGAGGATCTTGACAAGTTTCGTCGAGAAGTTGATGGCGATGGACTCTCCTCCTACCCTCACCCGTGGCTGATGCCTGACTACTGGCAGTTCCCGACGGTTTCGATGGGCTGGTGTTCGCTGACATCCATCTACCAAGCTCGCTTCATGAAATACTTGCAAGATCGGAGCCTCGCTCGCACCGACAACCGGCAAATCTGGGCCTATCTCGGTGATGGAGAAATGGACGAGCCTGAATCACTGGGTGCCATCTCCCTTGCTGGACGCGAAAAACTTGATAACCTCAACTTTGTTATCAACTGCAACTTACAAAGACTTGATGGCCCTGTACGCGGCAATAGCAAAATCATTCAAGAGCTGGAGTCGGTCTTCAGAGGCGCAGGCTGGAACGTCATCAAAGTCATTTGGGGTTCTTATTGGGATCCTCTGCTCGCTCGTGACAAATCTGGCAAACTCATGCAGCTCATGATGGAAACCGTTGACGGCGAATATCAGAACTGCAAAGCCAAAGGCGGCGCCTATACCCGCGAACATTTCTTTGGCAAATACCCAGAGACCAAGGCACTTGTTGCCAACCTGACTGACGCAGATATTTGGCGTTTGAATCGTGGAGGACATGACCCGCACAAGCTATTCGCTGCCTACACACAGGCTGTCGAGCACAAAGGGCAACCTACAGTTATATTGGCTAAAACCGTGAAAGGTTACGGCTTGGGCGAATCTGGTGAGGGTACTAATGCCACACACCAACAGAAGAAAATGGATCTTGAATCGCTGCTTAAAATGCGCGATCGCTTTGGGCTAAATCTCACTAATGAACAGGTCAAGAACTACGAATACATTCTGCCCGATCCAGAGAGTGCAGAAATTAAGTACATGCAGGAACGTCGCAAGGCTTTGGGCGGTTATCTGCCTCAGCGAAAGAAATTCGCAGCTCCTCTAGAAGTTCCACCGCTAAGCGCTTTCCAACCGCTGCTAGATGGTTCAGGCGATCGAGAGCTGTCCACTACCATGTCTTTTGTCAAATTGCTAACGATACTGACGAGGGATAAAAAAATTGGCAAGAATATCGTCCCTATTGTTCCTGATGAGGCTCGAACCTTCGGCATGGAAGGCATGTTCCGTCAGTTGGGCATTTATTCCTCGGTAGGTCAGTTGTACGAGCCACAAGATCGCGATCAGATCATGTACTACAAGGAAGATAAAAGCGGGCAGATTCTAGAAGAGGGTATAACTGAAGCTGGAGCAATGGCTAGCTGGTTGGCAGCGGCGACATCCTATTCAACGCATGGCGTTAATATGCTACCGTTTTATATCTACTACTCCATGTTTGGATTCCAGCGTATCGGTGATTTGGCCTACCTAGCTGGCGACATGCGTGCTTGTGGATTCTTGATCGGTGGTACTGCGGGGCGCACTACGCTTAACGGCGAAGGCCTGCAGCACGAAGATGGTCATTCACTGGTCCTGTCCAACACCATTCCAAACTGCGTGAGTTACGACCCATGCTTCGGTTACGAAATGGCTGTCATCATTCATAACGGCATGACTCGGATGTTTACGAACAACGAAAGCGTGTATTTTTATATCACGGCCATGAACGAAAACTACTTGCACCCTGCTATGCCTGAAGGCGCCGAAGAAGGCATCATTAAAGGTATTTACAAACTCAGAGACGTGGCTGATGGCGATTCAAGTGTTGCCAAAAAGTTTAAGCACCATGTACGCCTGTTAGGTGGCGGCACTATTCTCAGAGAAGTGATGAAAGCGGCGCAAATGCTTGAGACTGAGTGGAATATTGGTGCTGAAATATACAGTGTGACCAGCTTTAACGAACTTGCACGCGATGGCCTGGATGTTGAGCGCTGGAATATGTTGCATCCAAACGATAACCCAAAGGTGCCCTACATTACGCAAGTGCTCGGCAACGATGATGCACCTGTCGTCAGCTCAACAGACTATATGAAAACGTATTCCGATCAAGTGCGACAGTACGTCCCTGCTACATTTACGGCACTGGGTACAGACGGTTTTGGTCGATCGGATACGCGTGAGAAACTTAGAGAGTTTTTCGAAGTAGACAGCCGCTACGTGACAATAGCTGCGCTTCATGCACTGGCTAAAGATGGAAAAATGGATAGCGTGACAGTTGCCAAAGCTGTACAGCAGTATGGCATCGATCCTGACAAGCCAAATCCGGCTACGGTTTGAGGGAGACGAAAATGAGCGAATCAGAAGACAACCTTAGCATCGACATTGTAGTCCCCGATATAGGCGACTCTGAGAACGTTGAGATCATCGAACTACTTGTTGCCGTTGGTGATAGCGTTAGTGTCGATGATTCCTTGATAACACTTGAAAGTGACAAGGCAAGCATGGAGATCCCTGCCTCTCAAGCTGGTGTCATTGAGTCCTTTACAGTATCTGTTGGTGACACCGTCAATGCCGGCGATATTATTGGTCGATTGAGCGTCGTTTCTACATCAGCCACACCTGCAGATAAAAGCGCAGAGGCAACACCTGCAGTTGAAGAAAGCGTAGCTGTTGCAGCAGAGCCCCCAGCAGCCACAACCGCAGCAAAACCAGAACCTTCAGTGCAAGCCACTAAGCCTGCTAAGGCACAGGGCAAATCCAGTGGTTCACCGACTGCCCACATAGCCGACGCTGATATGCGCAAGGCACATGCCAGCCCTGGAGTTCGTCGCTACGCACGAGAGCACGGTGCCGACCTCTCGCTGATGCAAGGTTCAGGAACAAAAGGACGAATTGTCAAAACCGATGTCATGGCCTTTATCAAAGAGGCTATGGAAGGCATGAGTTCGAACTACGGTTCCTCAGGTGGATTTACCGGTGGTGGCACAGGAATTCCGGCAATACCAGAAGTAGACTTTTCTAAATTTGGCGAAGTTGAACGCGTTGAGTTGGGTCGTATTAACAAGATTAGTGCAGCCAACCTTCATCGTGCCTGGTTAAATTTGCCGATGGTCACCCATCACGATTCCGCCGATATCACCGAGATGGAAGCCTTTCGCAAACAATTAAAGAACGAAACCAAGGAAGGAGACCCGAAAATTACTGGACTTGCATTTCACATGAAAGCTCTGGCCAAGACTCTTAAGGCTTTCCCAAAAGTAAATAGCTCAATGTCTGCAGATGGTGAGGCGCTATTTTATAAGAAATATTTTAATATAGGTATTGCTGTTGACACGCCTAACGGACTGGTTGTACCCGTATTTAAAGACGTGGACAAGAAATCCATTAGCGAATTGGCAGTTGAAATGGCAGACATGAGTACCCGTGCCCGTGCCAAGAAATTAAAGCCTGATGAAATGCAGGGCGCGAGCATGACAATTTCGAGTCTAGGTGGCATTGGTGGAACTGCATTTACACCTATCGTAAACCCCCCAGAAGTTGCGATTCTTGGTATTACCAAAGCCAGCATGCAGCCGGTTTGGGACGGTGCAGCGTTTATCCCCCGCCTCATGTGCCCGCTCGATCTAAGCTACGATCATCGCGTAGTCGATGGCGCAGATGCGGCCAGATTCATGGCTCACTACATTCGCGAAATCAGCGATATTCGCCGACTGAGTCTATAGATCATGAGTGAATTACAAACGATCAAAGTACCCGACATCGGTGATGTCAATGACGTAGAAGTCATCGAGGTTCTTGTTGCAGTGGGTGATACAGTCGCACTCGAAGACTCACTAATCACAGTTGAAAGTGACAAGGCCAGCATGGAGATCCCGGCACCTGTAGCGGGCATCATTACTTCCATGTTGGTCAAAAGTGGAGATCGAATTGCCGAAGGCAGCGACATCTTAGTGATTGATGTTGCAGTAACAAGCACCACAGCAACAGCGGCAACAGCCCAAGCTGAGAATGTAACAGCTCAAAAAAAGAACGTCAGCAACACTTCACCACCTGCAGTGGGTGTAGCAACAGCGCCAGTAGCAGACCCGAATTCAGAGCACTTTGATCTTGTCGTTATTGGTGCCGGACCCGGTGGATACACATCAGCATTCAGAGCTGCAGACCTTGGGTTGAAGGTGCTTTTGGTGGAACGCTATGCCAATCTGGGTGGAGTCTGCCTCAATGTTGGCTGCATACCATCGAAAGCGCTGCTCCATACCGCTGCAGTAATTCAGGAAACTCGTGAAATGGCTGCACACGGAGTCTGCTTTGGCGAACCTCAAATTGATATCGATAAGCTGCGTGGCTTTAAAGAAGAAGTGATTGGCAAGCTCACCGGAGGACTAGCAGGACTGGCTAAACAGCGAAATGTTGCCGTTGCACATGGCCTTGCGAAATTCAGCTCCACACATTCGCTGGTAATATCAGAAGGTTTAGAAACAGCAGAGACATCTACACGCAACATAAGCTTTACTTCTGCAGTGATCGCTGCAGGTTCGAAAAACATTCGCATTCCAGGCTTCCCATATGATGATCCTCGACTGATGGATTCAACGGGGGCACTGGAGCTTGCTGACATCCCCAAACGCCTGTTAGTCATTGGCGGTGGAATTATCGGCTTGGAGATGGGTTGTGTTTATGCAGGTCTGGGTACTAACGTGACAGTTGTTGAATTATCTAATGGGCTCATGCCTGGCTGTGACAGAGATCTTGTACGACCTCTTGAAAAACGTCTGCGCACGGACTTTGAAAATATATTCCTGGGCTCCAAAGTGATTGGAATTAGTTCTACAGACGCCGGTTTATCAGTCAACTTTGAAGGTGGCAAATCCCCTGCGAACGACACCTTCGACCGTGTACTACTTGCAGTTGGGCGTAGCCCCAACGGCCAGGAAGTTGCCGCAGATATTGCTGGTGTTTACGTTGATGAACGTGGCTTCATCCCCGTCGACTCCCAACAACGTACCAATGTTGAACATATATTTGCCATAGGAGACATTGTGGGCCAGCCGATGCTAGCGCATAAGGCAACTCATGAAGGCAAGGTTGCAGCTGAGGTTGCAGCGGGTAAAAAATCCTGGTTCGATGCGAAAACTATCCCATCAGTTGCTTACACAGATCCAGAGGTTGCTTGGATGGGACTTACCGAAATAGCTGCGAAAGAACAAGGCATCACCATTGCAAAAGGCTCGTTCCCGTGGGCTGCAAGTGGTCGCTCACTCAGTATGGGACGTAGTGAAGGCATCACGAAAATCATATACGATCCAAAGAGCAAACAGATTTTGGGGGCAGGAATGGTTGGCCCTAATGCGGGAGAGTTAATCGCAGAAGCGGTTCTGGCTCTGGAAATGGGAGCGGATATCGAGGATATCGCTTTGACGATTCATCCGCATCCTACTTTGTCAGAAACCTTCAACTTTGCGGCCGAGGTCGCTGAAGGGACAGTAACTGACATCTATATTCCTAAACGTTAGGGAATAGTAGAACAGCACCCGCGAGAGCATCGCGGGTGCAAAACGAAGGCAGTATTTGTATTGATGCGACACGAAAAATAGAAAGCGTGTGATAAATGTTAAGAGACGGCTTCGATGTGTTTGGTCAGATTTTCGAACTTAGCGCTTAATACGTCGGCAGACACATTATTATCTTTTACCATTGCCTTTAATTCGCGAACTTCTCTGAGCAAATCAGCCTTAAGCTCTGTGGACTCGCTCGTTTCGGAATCGTGCAGTTTATTTTGATCAACCAGCTTTTCCAGTTCAACCACTGCTTTCAACAGAAAAGGCGATATTTCATAGTTAGATTCCAGACGACCCGTCCCACCATCAGCAACAACCGTTTTCAGTGCGCGACCGAACTGGTATTTGCGGCTATATGGCAGCCATGAACCTTTAGCTCGCTTGTAGTTAACGCGCAATACGTCCTTTTTAGATCCGTCCTGTCGCAGACTATAGTGCGATATCTCATGGAATCGCTTAATGCCCATTTCTGCCAATGCAGGAAAGGTGTTGGCGTTCAGATCAGTGTCGGATGACATGGTAGTCCCCTGGTTGTATGGATGAGTCGATGCTCGACGACCAGAGTATCTGCCGTAAAGAGCGCGATATAGATCCGATAGCCCACTATACAACCAATGAGGAGGAATAAGTGTTGCCTTAGCCCAGTGATCCCTCCAGTTGATACCTTCATTTTCAGAAAGTATCACCTAGATGGACCACTAGGACAGGTAGGGATTAAATTGAACTTGCCGGACGTCCCACCGCCAATGCTGAAATACGACTTTCGAAAAACACACTTTGATCCCCATCCTTTACGGCGATGTCGCGCCGATCATATGTGATGGTGACCTCACTTGCACCAGCAGCATTAGCTTTTGATTTGGCTAGTTTTTCACATTCCTGTTTCGCAGCAAGTGCCCCACTCTCCAGATCATCAAATGATTTCGGGCCGCCTGGAAACAACACGCTAACACGCTTACCACCCGCAGGCGCAATAGAAATGACTTGCTCTTGCCGAATTGTACCCACAACAGCACCTAGCGCATTTGCCACATGAGCATATTCAGGCAATATAATCTCAGCTCCTAACATCTCACCGGTTGCCTTGTAGTAGCTACTGGCTGGAGCTCCAAGTCCAACGACGGGCACTTTTAGTTGAGCAGCAAGACTAAACAGTGAGCTAGATGTTCTACCCAAAGTTCTTCTTATAAGCGCTTTTTGTGAGACAGACAGAGCCTCTGCTTGCCCACCGCAAGCTGCAACAGTATCCAGAAGCACCATGGCAGTCTCTTGAGATATCAAAGTCATGATAGATTCTGCAAAGGAATCCCTGCTTGCATAGGTATTTCCAAGATTACTGGCCGAATAGCGCATTAAGAGCTCAGCACCTAATTCAGCGCCGCAAGTCTCCCAATCTGTTTGCAGAAATAGCACGTGAGCGGCATCACTAGGGGTGAATCCTGATCGCAGTACCACGCCTTTTTGCTCCAGTTTCTGCAGCGCTCTGTCAAGTGTCTGGTCGCTAAAGAGGGTCTGAACAGCGATAGGGCCTTCACAGATTCGATCGTACAGTTCTCGTTGCTGCAGGGACAGATCGGAAGGCTCAGGGCCATGAGTCATAACAAATTGGCCACTGTGAGTCGTGCTGTAAGGTAATTGCAGCTGCGCTTCCAATACGGTGATTAATTCTGGATGTTGTTTCGTGAGCAGGCTTAATGGCATCACCCTCTGTGGCCCAGCCGTGAACACGTGCGCTTCCCTGTCAAAACGAATAGCACTGTCACCTCCCAGTCCGTACGTTCGAACGTCAACAGCCTGAACCATCGTTCTCCAACCACCAACTGTTGCTCCGGCAGGATTTAGCCGGGGCTGTGAATCTCTGATGAGTGCAACATCGGTAGTGGTACCGCCCATGTCAGACACGAGCAAAGTGGGCTGCTTACACAGAAACTGGGCGCCTACTACGCTCGCAGCTGGTCCACTGAGAATGGTCTCAACAGGGTATTTTGTCGCCATTTCGTCACTGATTAATGACCCGTCCCCTTTAACAACCATTAAAGGGGCATCGATGCCATGCTCGATGAGTAAACTCCGGGCGGCATCTAGCAAAGAACCAATCATGGGAATAAGCCGAGCATTTAACAAAGCCGTCAAGGCTCTTCGTGGTGCGTCCAGCCCCGACGTCAAGTGATGCCCACAAGTAACCGGCTTGCCCGTCATCTCCGTAATGAGTTTCTGTACCTGGATTTCGTGCGCGGGGTTACGAACAGCAAACACGCTCGAAATTGCGTAAGCATCGACTCTCCCATCGACACGCTCAACAAAGTCACGACATGCAATGACATCAGGCTCGCACACAGCATGACCACTAGCGTTGTGCCCACCATCAATGAATACATGAGGATCACCTGCTAGGGCCTCAGTTAGATTGGCTCTTTTCATTTGAGAGGGTGTAAAGCCCACCAAAACTAATGCGACAGTGCGACCTCGCCCTTCAACCAACGCATTTGTGGCAAGTGTCGTTGATAACGACACAAGACTAATATCGCTCAACTCGACATCGGTTTGAAGGCCTTCTACGGCGCCACGTAACCCTTCAATTAGATCGTTGTGAGTGGTTAGTGACTTAGCACTTGCCAATACATTTAAATCATCATCAACGAGTACTGCATCGGTGTATGTGCCACCGGTATCTAAGCCTAGCTGGTAACCCACTTTTATAACTCGTTATCTAAAGTTGCCTGACTATTAATCAACCCAGCTCCGTTGTAAAGAGCTTGTTACTAAATTACATGCAAGGATGCCGCTCATTTGGATGTTTCCTAAAAAAGTTTAAAAACAACCTATCTGTAAAGGAAAACCTAATGCTGTATTTCAATACAAAGCAATGACCGAAAGTGGAGCTTACGTGTATCTCAACAGAGGAAATTTACATTGACGGCATTCACGTTGCATAAATTCGATCACTCTATTGCATAAATACCGCCATGCCCACACAGAATTCTTCCAAGTTAGCTGTCAATACTTCTGCGGTAGTTATTCGCGGATTTTCATTAATTGAACTCATGATCGTTATTGCCATCATCGGAATTCTGGCATCAGTGGCTGTCCCGCAATATTATCAATACGTAGAGAAAGCCCGTCGATCGGATGCTCAAAACGCCTTACTGTATGAGGTACAGTCCCTGGAACGATGCAAGGCTCAACTTGCCACCTACATCAATTGTACGATAGGCACCACATCTCCAGAATCTTATTATGCGTTAAGTCTTAGTGGGGTTACGGCGACGGGATACACCTTGACGGCCACCGGCGTAGGTTCGCAGTCAATTGCTAATGACACAGTATGTGGCGTGATGAGCATTACGTCACAAGGCATTCGAACGCCGAGTCCTTCAACAACCGATTGTTGGCCCAATTAACTCGTTGCTTATTAAGGTCAACCACACGCAACCAATCACTAATGTTAAACCTGCGTGGTTATGACCGAAAAACATACTCACTGTCAACAAACGAATACCAATGCCGTTATCAACAGTATGCAAATGACTTTCAACAAGGGTTTCACGTTAATGGAACTGCTTATAACGATATCAATAGCCGGCATATTGCTCGCTTTAGGTATTCCAAGCTTCATGTCGATGATGGCAGAGAGTCGTATAAGTGCCCAGCACAACTCGCTACTGGGATCTCTTTACCAAGCTCGTCGTAGATGGCGAAGACTGTGGCAGCGACTGGCTGAACGGTTGGATTGTCTTTAGGGATAGTGCACTTCCTCAAAGTGCTACCGCGGCTGTCGCAAGTCGAGCCGATATAATTTCAGTTGAAACTGCGATACAAGGACCAAACACAATATCCGCATTCGGATCAACGACAAATGTCGTAGGTCAAGTAGGTACAGCCAATTTCGTCAGGTACCTGCAAAACGGTAGTAGCTCAATGACAACCGGATCATTAGTCATTTGTGATATCGCTCGTGGCGCAGCATCTTCGCGAGCCTTAAACATCGTACAAACCGGTGACATCCGCAGAGGCACGGTTACTGACGGTACAGCACCAAGAGATGTTTTTAATAGAGCAGTGCCGTGCCCAGATCCCAATTAAGCACCCAACGGATCCGCATAGACTTCCCCAGCTATTAATTGAAAAGGCTCAATTGTGAATTTAATAAATAATCAGGCGCTGGATCTCCCTCCATCTAAAAATCGAGAACACGGCATTGGCTTAATCGAAATTCTGATTGCAGTCGTAATTATGTCTATGGGTTTTCTAGCTGCGGCACGAATGCAGGTAGAGGGCATGCGCTTCAGCCAAAGTGCCTACTATCAATCTCAGGCGCATTTTATGGCCAATGACATGATTGACCGGATGCGCAGCAACATACAAGGAGTGATTGAACAAGAATACGCAGGCATGACGACCACCGACGGTATCACCAAACCGAATTGTAGCAGTGCTAACAACCCTTGTACCCCTAGTGTCATAGCTGATCTGGACCGCTGGGAGTGGAGTGCAAGCTTGCATCCGTTAGCAAACGCTACTGGATTCATACCTGCTTTATATTCACCCGCTAGCGGCGTGATTACAAGAATCGTTGTTCCTGATAATGATCAGGCGCAGCGCTATTCAATAGTTATGAGCTGGACTGAACTCGTTCAAGGCAATAACGAAAACCAGTCATTGAATATACAATTTGAACTGGAGACAAGAGAATGATGATGATATCTCGTCACAATCGTGGATTCTCGCTGATTGAACTCATGATCGCCATGGTCCTTGGCTTAATGATATCTGCTGGAATTTTTACGGTATTTAGTGGGAATAAACGAAGCTCTGATCTGAATACCGCTATGGCCGATATGCAGGAGAATGCTCGGTTTGCATTGAATCAGCTTTCGTCTGACATTCGAATGGCGGGCTACCAAGGTTGTAAGGATATTAACAGCGGAGGCGCTAACATACTCGCGGTTGGTGCACCCACAAGCAATCTAGATAATACAACGGCTATTGGCTACATTGTGTCAGATGCGGGAATCTTGAGTCCAACACCACCCGCTACACTACCCACTACATCACCAGGCAATCCCATCCCAAACACCCATGCGTTAATGTTGCAATTTGGTTCATCAGCAACATTTCCGCTTTTAAATAACGTAGGTGGAACCTTACCAGACCCTACAGCTCCTATTACCGTAAATATCACAGCAGGAATTAGCAGCGAACCATTTAATATCCAAAGAGGCGAATTTGCCATCATCAGCAACTGCACCGGATCAGATTTAATTAAAGTTAGCTCAGCGGATCTCAACCCCGTCGTGGCACATACAAACCCAGAAAATATAAGAAATTGGTTAACTCACGATTATCTCGCTGATCAAAATACAAAGTTCATGCGTTTCAATTCAAATATATATTACATTGGTGACACAGGCTCTGTTAGTGCCAATGGCACAATGATTACTGGCTTGTACCAGCAAAAACTACCTTACGAAGTTGGTAATCCGCCAATGCTCATGATTTCGGGCGTTGAGAATTTGCGTATTTTATTTGGTGCTCGGACTGGAACCAACGCTCTTAGTTTTTTAACTCCCGGCAGCACAGGACTAAGACCACAGGACATTGCCAGCATCAGGGTTGGCTTATTAATGGTTTCGGAAAATCCGATTACCGAGCAAAAAGACGGAAGAACATACACCCTAGCCGGGCAAGCTATTATTGCGGCAGAAGGAGCCACTGCAACTGCAGGCACTCACCCTCGCGATCGAAGATACCGTCAAGCGTTCAATACCACGGTGAAAATTCGCAACCGCCGCAACCCTAACAACTAACAGAACTACGAAAAAGACATCCAATGAAATACATTCATTCACAACGCGGTGGTGCCCTGCTAGTAGCGATGGTCATGATTTTCATGCTTTCGATCATGGGAGTCTCCGTTATGCGCGGGTCGACGCTAGAGCACCGAATGGCTGTGAATGCGATTCGAGCAGCAGCAACATTTCAGGCTGCAGAATCCGCTTCCAATCTAGCCATTAACAGTCATGTGAATATGACTGCAGCTCATCAGATGGGGTTAAACGGACGGTTTATTGTTAGCGAGGTTTCAGTTAATCCGTCTATTACTAATCTTGAGTCTAACTCCTCATTGAGTTTTACAGGGGAAGGAATGGCAGAGGGTTTTTCCGGCCAAGAATTCGAAGCCATGTACTTCGTTGCTACGGGTGTAAGTAGCATGACAAATTCAGGTACACAGTCCACTATCGAGCAAGGCGCCTATCGCATAGTTCTGGGCAATGGTACCTAGGACGCTGTCCTTGTATGGGATATTCGCCGCGGAATCCCCACAGCAGCTCCGTCTGAGCTAGACTCTGCGCATGGATAAAAGACTTCTGGATATTCTGGTGTGCCCTGTTACCAAGGGTAAGTTGCACAAAACAAATGATGAACTCTGGTCACGACAGGCGGCGTTGGCATTTCCGATACGTGACGGCATACCGATTATGCTCGAAGAGGAAGCTCGCACCCTAAGCATTGAAGAGCTTGCAGAGCTTGATAAATAGTCCCGGACTTGAAACGAAGAACTATCGAATTTACAAACAATACGATAGCTCTGTCCGCCACCCGCTTATTCGAAAGTAGGCAGCTTCACGTTGACGATGTCGGATCGTGCTTCAATCCAACTCTTGTTAACACCTGTGTATCGCCGCATTTGAATATAGACCTCACCTTCTTCTGATAGGCTTGCAGATAATGGAATGGAGGTATCAAAACGCTTCCATTTCGCCCCTTTAAAAGAGGACGTTCGGCTAACCCGGTACTCTGTGGGCTTCCCAACGACATGAGGTTTCAACGTCCTTGTGTACGTATTATCAGTGACTTGCACATTAGAAATTCTCACCGATGATTCTGATTTTATTAGACCAACAACATTGCACTTTAGGCCTGATGTACCTTGCTTCAACGTTAATTGTTTTATGAGATTAAACCCACGTGCAGGTTCGTTTATTTTGAAACCGCCCACCTGTCTCTTAGATACAGTCAATACGAAAGGGACTTGCGGAACCTCAAGCATCGCCAATCCGCTTTCGTCTGTTAGCAAAGAACCAAATTGGGTGTAGTTTCCAGGCATACCAATACAGACTGCCGCACCTTCTACCACGTGCCCTGATTCATTGACTATTTTTACAC
>JBLHWG010000077.1:0-16792 GCA_047629055.1 Halioglobus sp. | reverse complement strand
ATCAGCCGGATATGCAAGCGACTCAATACTAAGGGACGTACATCGGTGAGAGCGCCGCGCAGGGTCAGCTGTCCGGTTTTCCCAGACCCGACGCCACCCTTTGAGAACGGCAGGTTCAGAAAATTCCCCCGCGGGACGTGTGTCACGGTTCACCAACGATCCGTAGCCAAAATAGTAAATCCAGTCAGATGTCATCAAAAATAGTTAGTTTGTAGTGAGTGAAGACTCAGGCGGGTATACAGGATGCAACGTATCATAGACTCGCGTATGAGGAATTCACTTTCAATGGCATTTGCCCGGATTAGACTTATTCACCCGTTCGAGCGCATATCCCTTGCAGTGGCTGTGTGGCTGCTAAGTTGAGTGCTCTGCGTGGTCGCAATGACAGTGTCCTTAGTTTGCAAACTGCTCGGCTACTAATTATTGATCTGGAGTCCAATACGGTTAGCAAACAATCACCTGTTGATTCAGTCCATTTGCCACTAAACGACGCTGAAATTGAATTCGCAATATCCCTACTCAGTGACAAGAAGGCGTTGATAAATCGGTTGAGACTTGAACAGGTTCACCGAAAACAACCTGCCTTTGCCTCGCTCGCTGAGCTTGATATCAAAGCGAGCATCTTTGAACCTCTCGATACCCTGCACAATTGCCACACGCAACGCTGCGCACTTGTCTCACTGTTCGACAAGACTCGAACGGTTGTTAACATCGAGCCTATCATCAGCCTGACCACGACACAGATGGAAACTCTCGGTTCACAATGACGAGCACTCAGCTTAAAATCATTTGCTTTTGCCGAGGCAGCGCTAGCGTGGCTATACTGCTTTTGGCGGGTCTTGCAATACCTTCAAGCACTCGTGCCCAAGACGTCAAATGTGGGCAAGGTATAGCGCTACAACATATTTTTGAGTCTGGTGCTTCGTGGTCGTTGTGCGCCGACATCAGTGGCATCCACGGATTGCACGTCTCTCGTACATTCTTCCGCGCACCAGGAGACCTGAGTCGTTCCGTAATGGCAGAAGGACAACTTAGCCAAATAATGCTCCACTACCACGATGACTCGATCGAAGAGCCGCAAATTGTATCGCCAACCGCTTTAAACAAATCTGTTGAGGTATCTGAAACATTCACCTTGAGTCACCTGAATTGTGATGGTCAAGTGCCGGGGACTATCTCGGAACCTAACAGCCTATGTGAGCGGATAAAAAGCAACGGCATCCTCGCCAAATTCGATCAACACCCCAGCGTTCAAACCGAGGCATGGGAACTCTCAGCCGCCTTTACCCGACAGACACTGATCTGGAGCATCTCGTGGACGTTTACGGAAGATGGGCAAATTACGCCATTGCAGTAACTCGGGAACAAAGCTGTGAGCGATATGCGTTCGGCAACCCCGTCTCTTCGCTAGATGCGACATGCGGAACCAATCTCGATGATTTTGTTAACGATGAGTCACTGGCAAACGCCGGTATTATCGTTTGATTCAATCAGACACGACATTTAGTATCAGGCGCCGAGGATTGGCCAGTGATACGCGATGTTCAACTTGGCTTCGATCTATTGCCATTTGACTGGACGGCAACATCTCCGTTTGAGTTGGTGCAATAAACTCATGCGAGCTGGATTCATACCTTTGGTAAAACTGTTTTTCACCTCATTGCTTTTTCTAAGTAGTCTCACAAACATGTTTGCGCAGCAAGCCAGTTGCCCAGATGAGTCTAGACTTTCACAACAGTTTGATAACGGTGCCGTTTGGGAGCTTTGTTGGGAATCGTGCATTCGTGAAAATTTAGTCCTCAGCGATATAACCTACACACCTCCCGGTTGCCAGCCGCTAAAGATAATAAGTTCTGCACGACTCAGTCAACTGCACGTTGCTTACGATGACAGTGATGTCACCTATAACGATGTTACGCAGTACGGTCTGGGCGGTGGCTTCTACTATCGCTTGACCAAAATGGAGCTATCGAGCCCGTCATAGGTGCGACAGGTGCTCTTCAGCGGAGCTCGGAGAATACCATGCAGCCCTATGGTCGAGTTCTTGATAATGATGCTAATACTCTGTGGCTATCCCACACCCACAATTACTATTGGCGCCTGGATTTCGATCTGGGAGAAAGTGCTAACGACGACGTAGTTTCAGAAACACGCTACGAACTTGGTGCACAAAGTAAGGCGCTTTCAGCAAGTGACAACCTTTTCAAACGAACAAGCGCTGCGTATCAATCCGGAAGCACAAGCTAAGTGGACCATTCAAGCCAATGCACAATCTGACAGTCCAGCTTATGTAATCGACCCGATAAGCAATGGTCATCGATACGTACTCAAGGACGTCGAACCCTACTCTGACTACGATTTTTTCATCACTGTAGCCAACGATTGCGAACACTTTGCCATTCAGAACTCCCAGTTTAACCCGGACTGTTTAAACAATGTACTGCAGTACGTTGATGGTCAATCCATTATCCATGAAGATCTGGTTTTATGGCACCGAGTGTCGTTTCACCATGTTCCGCGCAACGAAGACCAACGACATATGCATTCCCATTGGGACGGGTTTCTTATGAAGCCCCGCAACGTGCTTAGCAGTACCAACACGTTCCACAATACCGCTAACGCTGCGCCTGTATTTGCACCTATCGCTGCAAAGTTCAATGATGTCAATGACGCCATCCATGATCATGTAACGGCCACCGATCCAGATAACGATAACATTCTCTTTGCCGCCCAAAATTTTCCAACTGGAATATCGGCGAACAGCCAGGGTCATTTACAAGGAGAGACCACAGCCGCGGGTAGTTTTTCTGTCACTATTGTTGCCATGGATGACAGTTCTGAAACAGCGCAGAACTTCACCTGGACTGTGAGCAACACGAGTGGCAAGGTTCGAAAAGGGGGATCCGTTGATTTTTATTTGTTATTATTCTGTTTGTTTAGCCTGCTTGTACGCCCTCACACAACTGTAGAATCATAATGGATTCAGATGTAATCACACCGGAAGGTTATGCCGAATTACAACAAGAGCTCGACAACCTTTGGCGCAAAGAACGGCCGGAGATAACCAAGATAGTTCAATGGGCAGCTAGCCTTGGTGATCGCTCTGAAAATGCCGACTACAAATACAATAAAGGACGCCTTCGTGAAATTGATCGCAGGGTGCGGTTTCTTAGAAAACGGCTAGAAGCTTTACGAGTGGTTGAATACAATCGAGTGCAAGAAGGGAAAGCATTTTTTGGTGCCTGGGTGACGTTAATTGATGATTACGAAAAAAAACTGACATTCAGAATCGTCGGTCCCGATGAGATTTATGGCAAAAAAGAATTCGCTTCAGTCAAGTCACCAGTAGCTAAGGCCTGCCTTGGAAAAAGCGTTGGAGACGATGTTATTGTCAGAGCATCGGACGAGAACAAAGACTGGAGGATTCAGTCCATAGATTACCGGGGCAAGTGAAGACGTCGATCTCGAAGACAGAGACTGAATCCACGCAAAACGTAATACAGATTTAACGTTATTGCGCTACTGCAAGATATTCATCAAAGTCATCCCTATTCAAAGGCTTGCTAAAGTAAAATCCTTGGATAACATCGCAATTATGTTGTTTCAAAAATTTGACCTGCTCAATTTTTTCTACACCCTCCGCAACCACTATCTGACCAAGACTATGTGCCATAGCTATAATCGCCACAACCAAAGAGTTATCATCATTATTTGCTGGCACCTCGAGTAGAAACGATCGATCGATTTTCAGCTCATGGATGGGGAATTTTTTCAGATAACTCAGTGATGAATAGCCAGTCCCAAAATCGTCGAGAGAGAATGAAACTCCAATGCTTTTTATTTCATGAAGCAAGGTCGCAAGCTGTTCGACATCACCCATAAGCATACTTTCTGTAATTTCTAGCACCAAGCAGCTTGGCTCGAGACCACTAGATTGCAGATTTGAGATTATCTTGGCCTTAAATTCAGAGTCAAGGAATTGACTAGCCGACACATTGACTGACACCTTGAGTTTATTATGTCTTGCCGCATTCCACTCGCTGGCCCTGCGGCAAGCTTCATGTAAAACCCAATCACCAATAGGAACAATAAGCCCTAATTCTTCGGCGATAGGAATGAATTTTTGCGGTGATATAGAACCATACTCAGGATGAATCCAGCGTATCAGACACTCCATGCCCATGAGACATCCACTTTTCAGATCTATTTGTGGCTGGTAATGAAGTTGAAACTGCTTTTGTTCCAGCGCTGCTCTTAGATCGGTTGCCATTCTCAATAGCACTCTGGAGTGGGCTTCAATTTCAGTCGAATAGTACTGAAATCTATCCCTGCCTTGTTTCTTCGCAAAATCTTTTGCAGAGCCAGCGCGCTTGAACAGCGTACCCACTTCACAGCCATCTTCAGGATATACTGCAACACCGATACTAGCGGTCAAATATACATCGTTACCATCTAAATGTATCGGTTCTCTTATCGCTTCAAGAACTCTAACGTTAACACCTGATGCGTTTGCAACACTGTCCACACCATGAACAATAATCGAAAATTCGTCACCCCCAATACGAGCTGTATTTTCCATCAGTGCAGAAGCATCACTACGCCCGACGATATCGCTATCTCGTACGACTGTCATTAATCGATTGGCAATGATTTGTAAAATTTGGTCTCCTAAATAAACACCCAACGATTCGTTGACTTGCTGAAATCGATCCAAACCGATTTCGAGTAATACCAAAGATCTGCCGTCTCTTTTAGCTTGTTTTATTCCCTTGTCGAGGTAATCCAAGAAAAGTTTTCGATTCGGAAGTCCGGTCAAACTATCGTAGTAGGCCAATTGATCCTGATAGTCCTTAGCTGAAAGGGTATTTCTAACACGCAGTGCGAGCTCACTGGGATCAACCGGTTTGGAGAGAAAATCGGTGGCGCCGAGTTCAAGAGCTTTGAGCTTGCTATCAGGATCCTCTGAGGCTGTGAGAATGATCACAGGCAAATGCTCATAGCCCTCGAGTGTGCGTATTTCTTGTAATACTTGAAAACCATCGACTTCAGGCATATCCAAATCCAGCAACAAAATATCTGGACTTTCGCTGATTAATACATCAATAGCCTTGGTTGAGTCCTCAATTGAAATAAAATGGTCATAGCCTACTTCTTCAAGTAACGCTTGAACAATTTCCAGCATCACAGGCTCGTCATCAACCAGCATGATAGTCGAGTTCTTCAGACGCACATGGCGTTTATCAATCTTAATAAAGGATGCATCTTCCCTATATTCTTCAACTCTACAGGCATTATTTTGCATGATATATCTGCTTAATACTTCTTTGTCGCGGGCTGAAAGTAATTTGATTCATATAATTTCAATCGTAATCCGATGTAGCAATACGACTGTTCAGCTGCTTGATAACATTCACTGTATGCCTGACAGACTCCATTTTCCTGTCTTTTGCATAATTTTCTAGATCCCGTGCAGGTTCCGTAAAAACATTGAAACCTACCGATCCGCCAGAGGCTTTTAACCAATTGCCAAAACTTTCAATTTCTTGAAAATTATTTTCCTCCACTGCTATCTCAACAACGTTGCACTTGTTAGATAGTTGAGTGATAAACCGTCCAATAACTGGCCTTAGTCTCGGTTTGGTTTGCATGAAACGGGAAGTGAGCTTCTCCGGGATGTCGTATTCTTTTACTTGCTGAACTGGGTGAAGCGTGGATTGTTGTTCGACCGCTGACCCGTCATCCACCCTGCGGTAAATCGACTTTAGTGCATCAATTGCATCAGGTATGTTTACATCATCCTCATTCATCGCACACTGCTCAAACTCTCGCGCTGGTTCAACAAACTGTGAAAAACCTACACTTCCCGCTGATCCCTTTAACCAATGGCCAAGTCTTCTGAGCTCGGTGTAATCGCGACGACTCCAAGCAGCATCAATCGCAGTTATCTTTTCATCAAGCCTGATTACAAATTTTTCAACGATTTTTTGAAATTTTGGATTCGACATCGACAGACTAGATACAATTTTTTCTTGATCACTGGATGCAGCATCATTCGCCGCATGTTTATCCCACTGCGGCACTACAGTGTTCTCACCGTAAGGTAGTTGCTCTCCACCTAATAGCTCCGCAAGTCGGTTAATCAAGCGATCGATTTCAACCGGCTTTGTCATGTATTCGCTGTACCCCGCATCTAGGCACTTCTGCTCTGCCCCAAGCATCGCGTCAGCAGTCATTGCGATAACTGGCAAAGTAAGATAGCTTTCTCGCATTAGAGCTGCTGCGGTATAGCCATCCATTACCGGCATCTGTACATCCATGAGCACGACATCCACTTCATGATTTAAGAGTTGATCAAGAGCATCTTGGCCGTTAATTGCAGTTATAACCTCGATTCCGACGTTTGCAAGTACGACGTCCAAGAGTTCACGGTTTTCATCACCATCATCAACAACCAGAATTGTCGCATCGGGAAATTTCCATTGCTTTACTTGTGCACTTTCATCTTGCCAATGACCGGACAATATTTCATCAACATTTATCCGTTTAACATTAGTGATGGAACCTGTACAGATGCTAACGGTAAACTGGCTACCGGAATCCGGCATACTTGTCACCACGATGTCGCCACCTAGAGCCTCAGCAAAGCGCTTACTAATAGTCAAACCCAGACCAGTACCGCCGAAGCGTCGCGTTATAGAACTATCTGCTTGGGTGAATGGGGTAAATACATCTACCGCTTGCTGGAGTGTCATACCAATTCCCGTGTCGAAAATATCTATCGACAATGAAGAGTCTTCACCCATTTCGTGTAGGCGCGTAACCACCTTGACCCCACCAGTAGTAGTGAACTTGATTGCATTTCCCACCAAGTTGGTCACTATCTGCCTAAGTTTGCCAGCGTCGGTATGGACATACTCGGGCAGCGGGCCATCTGGTTTAAATTCCAAGTAGATATTCTTTTCATCTGCCTTAACCTGCAAGATTTGCACAACTTCATGAATTATCTGATGGACAGCTGTGTCTGTTTTTTCTACTTCTAAATGTCCAGCCTCAACCTTGGATAAATCCAGAATATCGTTTATCAGATTAAGCAAATGTTTACCACTAGAGGAAATGGTATTCAGATAACGGAGACTATCCGCGCTATTGCGATCAGTTCCTCGCTTTAGCACCTCTGAGAAACCGAGAATGGCGTTCATCGGAGTCCGGATTTCATGGCTCATATTTGCTAGGAATTCACTTTTAAACCGGTTAGCTCGCTCAGCTTCTTCCTTTGATACGCGAAGTTCTAGCTCTTTCTGTTCTAGTTCGGTGACATCATCAAAACTTATGAGCACACCCGCCGGTGTCGTACTCCCCGACATAATGGGTGAACAATTGACCATAAATGTCCGATTGGTTTCACCCTTAATTTTCAGCCGAATCATGTCGGCGGTCCGCGTCAGTCCGTCAGCAAGGGTCTTCGACCACGGAGCCATGCCAGCATCAAGTGCCTGATCATCTTGATCGAACCAGCTAAATTTTGCCATCTGCCGACCGATCATTGAATTTGATGTTTCTTTCGCAAGCGTAGCAAAGGCTAGGTTTGCCAGAACAACATTCTGCTTGCCATCAAGTACCAGCAACCCCTCTGCCATTGTGTCGAGCGCGGAGCGTACACGGTCTGGAACTGCCTGTGATGGATCCAGTTGTTTCAGCATTTTGCCAAGATAAAAATAGAATAAGACGAAACTGCCAAATGAAATAAAACCGATGAGCAAAAAAACGGGTTGAATATAACTGCCGTACCAGGTGGACGGAAACAATGATTCGAACCGAAGTTCAACCTGCCCCCATACCTCCCCACCTTCATAAATAGGAACTACAACCTGCGAGTCGGCGGGATTGCCCTCCTCGGTAATTTTCCAATTATTCAGGTGATTGCCAATTACGGCAGACAAGGTTCCGTCCTGTTGCCGGACCGCTGCCGAAAGAAGATCATTGTTTCGCTCAACAACTATCTCCAGGTTAGCGTTCATTCGACGAAGATCAGTCGTTGTTATAAAAATTGAGCTATTTACTGCAATGGCCTCGGCCAGGCGTGCATGTCCATCCCTAATAGCGCTGTTTCTATCAGGCACTAAACCCGCCATGGACGCTAGCAACAACAGGGTTACCATTATTCCTGAAAGACCAAGCGCGATTCTTACGCGAGCGGTATGTTTCTTGAAAATCCTTTCAAGCAAAACAATAACTCAAACAATTAGGTTGATAATTTAATTTATTTGGCATGACCCTATTCCCTCATCCTAGTTAAATAGCTCAAGAGTAAACGTAGCGAAGCCAAGTTGAGCAAGCTTCACTTGACGATTTGCTGCATTGGCGAGCTTTCCGTACACGCCCAACGAGATGAGGCGTTTTTCGGTTCCATTACTAAACTTCATAAAATCACTTACACCTGCGGCCTCGAGCCGGTGGACGAGCTTCTGAGTTGCCGCATTCGTATCGGGTTGTTTAATTAATACTATATAACTGCTTGGTACAGCTTCTAAAGCAGCAGCCAAAACAGGTGTATCAGGGTTCTCGGAATCCGGTGTATTCGCACTTGCAGTGCTATTAAGAGCAACTACCGACGCTACGGCTACAATGGGGGTGTCCAGACCTGCAGTGCTACGGGAAGAAACGGCTTTTTTAGTCGCTTGACTATCAGAATCAACCAGAAGTGAAATTAGTGACCCATCCGTTGTCCGGCTAGCCTGTTTCTCATTTTCATCATTGATCTGATCTGGGCTCATTTCAGTGAATTTCAAAATACACTTTAGACCAGCCGGAATGCGATTATCCGGATTGGGCATAGTTAGCTTGACGCCAAAGGTGCTACTCGCAGTATCGCCAATACGATCAACTGCAACCACCTTTGCCAATAGTTTTTCATTGGGCAAGACTTCCGGCATGACGTCAGCATACATACCCGGCTTTACCGATCCAAAGTGCTCCATTGGCACAATAGCTTCAATCACCAGCGGGTCAAGTTGAGCCAGCCTCAGAATAGCCTGATCGTCGACATACTCACCACGAAATTTAAATGTGTCCAATACAAATCCATTGAAGGGAGCTTTTAACGTTTTTTGTCGTAAAAGTTCTTCGGCTTTAAAGAGTTCCAATTTGCGAATTTTTACATTCTCTTCAGCCTGTTCTAGATTCCAGCTGGATAGCTGCGAGTCGCGTTCGACAGAATCAACAATCTCCCTAGATACATTTTCTTCGTCGATTAGACTTTCAACGCGTCGCATTCGCAGTTGATCAAATTTGACATTGACTGTACCAAGACCAACTTCCGATTTGAGTCCGGCACGGTACCTAGCCAGATCAACTGTCGCCCGCTCGATACTGGATTCCAATTGCGCAAGTTCTTGACCCGCAGTTACTTGCTGACTTCGCTCAACGTAAAGATTCTCGATAACACCTGCAACTGGGCTCGAAATATCAACAACGATGTAGGGATTTATCACACAGTCAAGACCTGGCATCGTGCCATAAACAGGTTTTGATGAGTCCGCCTGCAGCTGATAGCTCGAAGCGCAAATCGCAATGAAGACAATTAGTCTAATAAACATAGTATTCACACTTTTATTTACTATTTATCTGTCACATAACGCGCCAACAAAACCTCTATGTAACTTGTCGGACTCTGTGAATTCCTGATCTTTCGATTACATTTGCAGAGTACGTATAACACTTCTCAATATTGGATCACCATGCTTGAATTGAATCTACTTAGTAAATTGTTACTTAATGTGCCTTTTAGAATTATTTTCATTTTCTGCCTCCTTCTTTGCGTTCTCTTCGACGCCTTTATCCGCTACCATCGATTCCAGTGAATCATCACTCTCGCCACGACTGTCACTTCGTGAACCCGAAAGCACTGGCAATGGATCAATAAAACGCCAGGTAGGCAAAGATGAAAGCGCACTGCTAAGGAGTACACCGCTTCTGACGAGCCAGATAACATAACCTCCAGACAGGCCAGCTGTCACCGATAGGCTGCTACCGACAATTTTTTCGCTGCCTTTAGTATCGGTAGTAATCTCCTCTCGCATGTCGTTCAATTTGGCACTAAACGATTCTTCGTTGATCAGCCGAAATGGATCATCGAAGAAATTTAGTTGCTCATTTAGTTTGGTTATCAAGATTGCCAGTCCCGACGGCTTTACCATCGTGGCGTCGCGAATATTGCTGCTGCTATAGTCGTAGTCTCGAACGCTCGGGGCTTCAAATTCTGGCGTGATCTCGAGAGGCAAACCCGACGCAGGCACTTCCACAAAAACCATAGATATCGGAGCTTCGACATCAATGAGAGGATCAGCAACAACTGGTTCTGCAACAGCAGACTCGGCTTGCAGAGTGTTGGAATTATTATCGGCCGGCAGATCAGAGTCGTCGATAGTAATGATCGGCAAAGGCCGTTCATCGATACTCTGACTACTAGCAGCCGCTAAATCAGGGGCATCATTGATGTCATTCACCATGATCGTAATCACTTGACTGTCGATTAGATTGCCAGTGCCATCATCGCTGACGGTGATGATCAGTGAATAAGTCAGACCGCCGTGCTCCTCAGTTGGCGTCCAACTAAACTCACCAGAGCTAGGATCAATGCTCATCCCTAATGCAATTGAATCGGCATCCAGACTGTAGTTCAATGTGTCTGCGGGCTGATCGATATCATTTGCATTTGCGGTAAAGGAAATCATAATCCGTTCATCGATCGTTTGGTTACCGATCGAGCTGAGTACCGGGGCATCATTGACTGGTATTACTTCTAGGGCAATGACGCCTGTGAGAGCGCCACTTATGTCCTCATCAACATCGTCGATTTCAACACTGATGACGGTATCAAGATCGTTATTGCCATTCGGGATAAAGGTCAGATTGGCCAGTGCGATGTTCACATTCGCGACGCTGTCGCTAATCGTCCATAACCCAGAGCCACTGGCATAGGTCGCGCCATCATTCGCACTCAAGCTGCCAGTAGCGGTGTTGGCCAATGTGAGCATGGCGTTGATTATCTCGGCGGTATCACCGTCATTCACCACTATGTCGGTAATCGCAACACTCTCGGCACCTTCACCATAAGTCGACATGCTGTTCAGGTTTGTCACAACGGGCGCAACATTCACTTCATTTACCGTAATCGTAAAAGTGTCGTTGTCTATCAGATTTCCGGTACCGTCATCGGTGACGGCAATAGTCACTGAAGCAGTTAGTCCGCCCTGTCCCTCAGTGGGCGTCCAGCTAAACTCACCCAAGGTGGAATTTATGCTCATGCCTAAGGTGATCGAGCCCGCATCTAGAGCGTAACTCAAGGTATCGCTGGGCAAATCACTATCGGTTGCGCTTGCGGTAAAGTTTAACGTTGTTAACTCATCAATAGATTGATTACCAATAGCACTGAGTACAGGTGCCACATTGATATCATTCACCGTGATAGTTATAACTTCACTGTCTATTAAGTTGCCAGTACCGTCATCGGTGACAGCAATAGTCACTGAAGCAGTTAGTCCGCCCTGTCCCTCAGTGGGCGTCCAGCTAAACTCACCCGAGGTGGAACTTATGCTCATGCCCAGGGCGAGTGAAGCAGCATCAATACTATAGGTCAAGGAATCACCGGGTAAATCGATATCGTTTGCCGTTACAGTCAATGAGAGCGTGTCCAATTCATCGATGGATTGGTTACCGATCGCTGCGAGTACCGGCGGATCGTTGGCCGGTGTAACATCCAGGGTAATCACGCCTGTGAGAGCGCCACCTACGTCCTCATTACTATCGTCGATTTCAACGCTGATGACGGTATCAAGATCGTTATTGCCAGCCGGAATAAAAATCAGATTGGCCAGCGCGATGTTCACATTCGCGACGCTGTCGCTAATCGTCCATAGTCCAGAACCACTGTTATAGGTCGCACCATCATTCGCACTCAAGCTGCCAATCAATGCATTCGCTAATGTTAACGTCGCGCTGATAGTCTCTCCGGCATCCACATCACTGACTACAATATTATTTATTGCAACACTGGCGTCATCCTCGATGTAGGTGTTAGTTGTAGATAGATTTGTAGCAGTTGGCGGACTGTTGTTTACAATCGTGACCTGATGATCCGGGGTGAATACCAGATCCTTAGGACGATCGATACCACCGGCCCCATCGTTGGAAAACACCTCCCCAGTGACACCGTCATAACGTAAAATAATGTCGTTGTTATCGCTTGATACATAAAGCTGTCCATCGGGACCAAAAGCTAAACCTGACACATTATCCAAATCGGTATGGGAAAAATGGGTGGTCGCAAAAATATTACCAGCCTCCCAGCGGAAAACACTATCACCCGTCGTGCCGGCCATGTACAAAGCCCCGTCTGGACCAAACGCCAGTTGCTCCGGACTATAAAAGAAAAAATTATATACGGTTGTCGCACTACCACCCAGACCGCCATCAATCATGACCACCTGACGGTCTCTCGAATCTGACACATACAAATTTCCATCGGGACCAAACACAATTGCTTCAGGCGCGTCTAGTGCCCCACCATCACCCCAGATATCAATGAAATCACCACTCGCATTAAAACGCAAAATGTTGTCACCACCATAATTGCCAACATACAAGTTGCCGTCGTTGCCCCAAGCCAATCCAGTAGGTTTATCTATGTGAGCATGCGCGCTAAAAATTCCCAGATAGCTACCATCGGCCGAGTACCTTACGATGTTGTCTGAATCATAACCCGCAACATAGTAATTCCCATCAGGACCGACAACGATTCCGTAAGGCTGGCTTAATACACCACCGGATGATTCGAAGGCTCCAACAGTGTTGCCGCCATTGCCATCAATAATATAGATATCATCGGTGTTCTGAACCCAGTTAGTAGCTAACAAATTGCTTGCGGTCCAGGTGTCGCTAACGTCGTTTGCGGCAAACGTAATGCTATAGGTAAAACCGAAACTGCCGTAGACATGCGACACCGATGTAGTCGGGCCGGTGTAGGGTTCGGTAGTGATATTGCCGTCACCCCAGTTCACGGTATAGCTTGTGATGCCGCTAGTGCCGGGTTCGCTTGCTATCAGATCTAGCACGTAAGTCTCACCGGCATTGATATTCGCTGCCCCCGCTGCTGTCAGAGTCGGTGCGACATCTTTTAAGTTCACCGTTACACTTCTCGTACTTGTTAGTACGCCATCATCAGCTTGAACCGAGATTACTAGAGACTCTGTACTTTCAAAGTCGAGATCTCCAGCGTCATTCACGGTGATTTCACCGGAAGACGGATCAATCGTGAACGCATTGTCTCCATCTGCATCAGGGTTCACATTTGACGTTATGCTATAGGCAATGCCTACATCGGCCGCACCACCATCGCCATCATCAGCATCGACGTCACCTACCACTGATGTCGTTACTGCCCCCTCATCGACGTTGTACGGGCCACTACTTAGGAATATCGGAGCATTGTTGTTTGAGAATTCAAAAGCTCCAATGTCCGCCGTTCCATCCCGTAGTAACCCTCTTTGATCTACGGTAGGAGCACCCGTTAGCCCCGCAGGATCAATTGGGGTAGCCGTACCGCCTGGCAACAATGCATGCGTTCGGGTTGCACCACCATTGTCTAATAACGCACCCAAGTTTACCGTGACGTTGGTTTGATCGCTTGGCTCGGTCAATTCAGACGTTGCATTTGTGTCAATGTTGTAGCCCAGAGATACAACGGCTCCAGTTAGGTTATCTCCTGTATTTTCAAGAAGTGTGTTCTGTAGAGTTACGGTGCCACCGGCAACTGTCTTGATACCAGATCCGTTGTTGGTCCCAACGTTGCCTACGATAGTGCTGTTGGTAACAGTAACTGCACCGCCGCTTATATATATTCCTCCACCGTGTTTAGAAGCATTGTTGGTACTAATCGTGGAGTTGGTAATACTCGAGTTGGATGAATCAGCATAAATGCCGGCCCCTTGCACAGCCTGATTTAGGCTAATCTCAACACGTTCAATGGTCGTTGTGGAGCCGAAAACCGTATGCAGTCCTCCTCCTTCTCCAGTGGCAGTGTTTTGTGTCAAAGCACTATCAACGAGTAGCAATGCCCCGGCATTGTTGATTCCGGCACCGGTTCCTGCGGCGCCCCCAGTTATGGTGACATCTGACAGCCCAAGGCTTGCACCCGCTAGGAGCTGAAACACCCGATCGATACCGTCAGCGTCAATAATCGAAGTTGAAGCATCGGCCCCTGTAATCATCAATCGATCAAGGATATCCAGATCTCCACTAGCGGCAAGATCTTCACCGAGTCCGCCCAGAGTGAGCCTGTAGTTTCCGCTTGGCAACGTGATGGAATCATCACCGACGAGCGCATTCGCTTCCATGATGGCAGCCCGTAACGAGGTGTTGCCGGTGGCATCGATGGCAATTCCGTCGCCAGGATTAATGTCGACAGAATCCGTAGTGACGTTCACCGTGAAGTCCGCGAGTACGTTGGAATATTTTTGCTGGAGCTCAGAATCGAAAGCAACCGGTGTATCGATCTGACCAAACCGATGCTCCAATTCCCAGTCGCCACCTAGCGCAGCTGCTCCCGTTAAATCATCACTCGCAGCGACATCGGCAGTGGTAAGTTCTGCCAAATTTTTAATCAGTAACTGACCATCAGCGCCGGACGCCAGCTCGCAACCATAAATTAGCAGATCAGCATTCTGGTCCAGGGCCGTGGCCCAAAGCCGCAACTGTTCGCTATACGAATCCAGGTTATCATTCGATATCCAAGCATCACCCAGTTGCAGGCCATGCTGGTTGCCATGACTCACAAGGTGAATGGCATCGATACCTTGCAAAGCGCCCAGAGTGCTACTTATCTGTTCAATGCCGTCCCGATCCGATTGCAGTATAACGATCCGGTATTGGGTATTTGGATCGTCTGTTTTTCCTTCGAGCAAGGATCCGTAATCGGGTGTAGCCGCATCTATAAAAATTATTTCCTGACGGCTTTCAATTGGATTGCTGACACCTTCGGAAAATGTCTCAAGGGTTTCAAACTCAGCAGAGAAACTGTTTTCAGCATCCACACCATCAAAGGCTGCTTGCAGATTATCAAGCGCTAGCGGCTGGGTGAGGAGTGTGTCAAATAAACCGTCGGGATCACGATATCCGGGGGCAAATGACTCCTCTAGAAAACGTGCGCTTTGGGTGACGTTCAGGCTTGCATTAGCAGTATCACTATCGCCAAAGGGATCCACCGAAACCAGACCTGACAGTGCATCCGCGGAGTAGAGAATCTTGGGCTCCATACGCTCAAAGAAAATAGGAGCCAAGCTCGAGTCCAATCCAGACTTATCGCAAATCTCGGACTTTACTTTGCGCTTGTCGATAAGTTACTCCTCAATGGACAGGCAGAACGAAAGTGTTTTCGAGCACGAGCGTCGGGCGACTTCCAGCTCGGAAGGTAGCTTCACATTTTGTTGGGTATAAAGCTCTTCTATAAACATCTTCAATAACGCTCAAGGTGTAAATCATAATTGACACAAATAGCTTGATAACCATCGTATTCATGCGCACTTTAGCTACTGATCACACTATGCGGACCAATCTGGATCTCAAATAACCTGTCGGTTTAGTTCAATAACATTAACCCTGAATTCATTTCCTGGCAGAGATACCACTACACGAATGGCGGCATCAGCAATAGTTGTTTGAACCTATCCAGAAGCCTGTTACCTAAGGACTCCCTGCGATGAACGAACCGTACATAAATGCGTTGACCCAGATAACTCCCTGACGTTTCCAGGGGTAGAGCTATCTCAACTAGAAATATATTTGATAGCAATTGCATGCCCGTTTCATCTCGGGCATCCACCCTCATTCGTCCTCCCGAAGTAGAACCTAGTATTCGGTTGGGTAAACGATCTGTTGCTTGTGGCAACTCTCGTATGAATTCTGCAGTGAGAGTCTCCGCTGGTCGGCTGCTTAACTTCACTTCTATCGAATTTACATCTCGTCTAACCGTGTCTATATCCAGTTGAGGGACCGCCACCAAAGCGCTGATCTGACTCGGGCCAGCTACATATCCCATCACATCACCCCTTTTTACATATCTACCAAGCAGATCGCTGGCCATCGGCAGGGAAACCACTCCAGCAGTTGCACTCACTATTTCAAGGCTAGCTAGCTGCTCCTTTACTACGCTTATATCTGTCTCGATACCGAGGGCTTTAGCCTTCAGGATATCGGTCTGCGAACGATCCTGTAGGAATGCCGCCTGCTGTCTGGCGCGAGTTTCCTCTAGTTGCGCAACGAGGCTGTGCATACGCGCTTCAAGTTCGATATCTTCCAGCTTCAGGATAATCTCGCCGTTGTTGATAGATTCGCCATCGGCCGAGTAGACAGCAGTAATAACGCCATCGGTGCTGGCTCGGATGTACGCATTTTCCGGGAGATTTACAACGCCTTCGCTGTAAGTACTATGACTCATAGGTATGATCAAAATGGAGGCGAAAATAATTGAAGCAACAGAAACCACCGCAATGAATCGGTTCATTTTATTCGCTCTAATAACGGCTGGAATCAGAAGACAGATACTGCGAGCAAGCGGATAGACTATTTGACCCAGTACTCCCCACATCGCGAGTAAAACGCCAATGATAAATAATTTACCCGCAATCCAGAATGCTATAAAAAGACTAATAAAGACACGATAAATACGAGCACATATACCGTATGTGGCCAACCATTTCGCCTCCCCAGCCGCACTCACGGGGGTACGAATATCTGG
>JBLHWG010000076.1:0-16845 GCA_047629055.1 Halioglobus sp. | reverse complement strand
TGCTGATTTTGCACTCAATGGCTCGCACCCTAACAACCGTGTCAACATGCTTGAGTATTGGATTGTGGACAAGAATCAGAAGACGACAAACTTTAGCTGGATCACCAATCTATCGATCACTATTGAGAATGTACACGCCATTGCGCAGGCAGGAAGAACACGCTGGAGCATCGAAAACGAGCTCTTCAACACGCTCAAGAATCAGGGGTACGAGTTAGAACACAACTACGGACACGGTAAGCAATATCTCTCCAGCACATTGGCGGGACTAATGCTACTCGCCTTTCTCACCGATCAACTACAAAACCATGCCTGCCAGCTGTTTAAAGCTGCTCGCTGTGCTCAGCTGATTACCACAAAATTGCGGAAACAAGTTCACTTGCCGGGAACTGCTGAAGAAAGTGCGTCAGACTTGCTAATCTTCATGGTGGCGGGTGTTTTGTCGAGTGTGTTGTTTTTTCGCGATTGCATATTACTCGATCGGGCATCCGCCTTTTATTAAATTGCAGTCCGATTTAAAATAAAACACCCGTTCTTGGATGCCACCAGGGGTGAGATCCAAAAACAGACCCTAAAACGCCATTTTATGCACGTATAGCAGTGTTAAACGACATTGCGCTTACTGTATTAATGGAACCATGGGGTAAACTCTAGTGGCAGGGGTAATATCTAAACGTTTCCCAGCCCACAAACGGAAACCGGGCCATTGCGGCCCGGTTTAACATCTTTGTAACGACGTTAAACAACTAACTCTTCAGTTTCTTTATCTTATCAAAACCCTGATGAGTTATCGGCGTAGTGTTGTCCAATCTAGGATGAGAAGCTCGGAATGAAGCGTATAAATCGTCTTCTTTGTCCATGGCTAGTAACGTGGACTTGAGTACGTGTATTGCCGCCAATACATCACCTGTATGTCCAGACTCTGAAATGGTATGCATATTACGCGTTGGGAACCCCACCGATGTTGCAGCACTATCCACGCTAGCTAACACAGCTGCCATTCCATCAGTACCCGTATCACGACCACTAACATCCAACTGCATAGGAATACCCTCCTCAATGGCAGCGCGTTTAATACGCGCGTTGAGCTGCTCGCTGACAATCGCACCTGCTGATAAGGTAAACCCTTTACCCATCTCTAAAGGTTGCATGTTTCTATCGCCAATACCCGGAGCTGCTGTGTAGTCATGATTTACATCAATGGCAATCAGAACATCTGGAGCCATTTCACCGGCAATCACTCGGCTACCGAATCGACCAATTTCTTCATGCGATGCAATCGCGTATAACACGCGTATGTTCTGAGTGTCTCCTGCCTCTGCCACCAATCGAGCAACCTCAGCTGTCACGAAACAACCTAGCCCGTTGTCAAGATAGGCACCGTAGAAAGTATCAGGGCTAAAACCTTTTTTAATGGGGCGATCCAACAAAATCGTGTCACCTGGCTTCAAACCAAGGCGCTTGATTTGATCTCCCTTGTTCTCACCGTGTATCTGCAAATCCAGATATAGCGAGTTTGGTCTAATGCCTTTGTCTCCTGTGCGCTGAGCAGGATCAGAAAAATGAATGGCGCCCATCGCTTCAACGGTCCCACCTGAGAGCGAGCGATACTCACCTGGCACATCAGGGTTTTCACTGAAAACAGTGACCTCATGACCTATGAGCGTACAAGGCAGGAACGAATCGCTATTGATGTAGATTTTGCCATCAGAGCCTATTTTTCTCACCTGCATACGTATTTTGTCAGCATGACCCACCAGCATGACGCTGAACCGGTCATCTTCACCCGGGTGGGAATCCCACACGACACCCGCGTTGCCGACAAATTGGTGCATTTCCCAATTATCGGGTTTAAAGCTATCAAAATACGGTTTTAACACCCCTATGGTCATGGCAGATTCAAGCCCCACAGGGCTCGGCGCTTTTATGATGTCGCGCATGATCTCGAATTGATCATCCGGCATGGAAGCCGCCCAGGGTTTAGTTTGCGTCATAGTATTAAATTCTGCGTCAATTAAAAGAGGAGTCTAATTAATATAGGGACGAATATCGAGCAATACACTGTTATCTACGGCTTTTACGCTGACCGATAGCAAGTCCGGTAAATATGAGTGCTAATGATAACCACATTATTACTGACGGTTTTTGCGACAGAAATAACCAGCTCCAAAACACAGCAAACAGTGGAATGAGATAGCCCACGTTAGACATGAACACCGCCCCGCTGCTTTTCACAATACGCACACGCAAAACATAAGCCGTCGCGGTGGGCCCAATCGCCAAAAATAACAGAGCGCTAAGGCTGCTTGCCTGGTGCACTTGCTCCCATGGCGGATACCACCACAGCAGCACCGGAATCAAAATGATCGATGCCACAGTGAGGGTGCTGGCCACTAGTACAAGGCTCGGCATCTCTGGCAACTTTCGAATGAGAATTGCGGATAGCGAGTAACAGCCACCCGCCAAAACCACCACTAGCATGCCAGCCAGGCTACCGCCACCTTGCGCCTGGCCTTGCCACATTAGAGCTACCACACCCAGAAAACCAACCGCAAGGCCTGCTAGTTTGTTCCAGGCAAACCGGTCATCTCGCGTAATGTAATGTGATAACAGCAGCGCGAAAAAAGGCGATGTGGCCAGTAATATAGCCGTTGTTGAACTGTCGATTCTCAGCTGCCCCCAGCCAATAAGTGAGAAAGGCACCACGCTATTCAACAAGCCAATAGCCAGGATCAACCACATATTTCGTATGTTCAGTGCGGGAACGAGGCCCTTCAGGTAACACACTAGGCACAAGATCAGCGCCGCCAACATTATGCGGTAGGCCGCAATCGCAATTGGTGCAAAATCTGCTAATGCGATTTCATTAAGCAAAAACGTCCCCCCCCACATACCAGCTGCTACTAAAAGCTGAAGGTAGTCAATAATTCCGGCTTTTCGTATGGCCGGTCCGTTTCGGTCTAGCAAGGTGTTATAGAGAACTCTAAATAACGTGTATTGGACAGGCATAATGCCAGCTCAACAGATCGATCACAGCACTATGAAAAAACTATACTGCACAGCCCTGCCACTTATTTTGACTTCCGCTCTGCTTTTGAGTGCCTGCGGTGGCGGCTCAAGTGGGCCCGCACCCACAGGATCAGACGATGGAGGCAGCACCGGCACTGCCGATGGCGGCAACACGGGTACGGGTGACGGCGGCACTGACTCAACTGATGGCACCACCGACGGTAACAATACGGCCGGCGACGGCGGTAGCAGTTCATCACTCAGCCATGTCGGCACCCCTGCGTCTGTCAACACCGTTGATCCAACCAAAACCGCTTTCTTCTCTGCACGTGGCCGCGACAAGGCCGCAGCCATGCCCAACAATCTCGCCGTGGTCTTCGATGTTGTCGAGAACCACGGAGGCGATGCTTTCCCCAATGGCACAACACCAACTTGCAGCAGCCTAGGTGCGCAATACAGTTCGTGCAGCATCGCCAACCTGCATATTAAAGATGCAACGGGTTTATTAAACGATGGCAATTGGAAACTGTACTTTCACAGCATTCGTCGGGTCCTACGAGTCGATAGCGATGAGTTCACGGTGTCTCACGTTAACGGTGATTTGAACTACGTCGAGCCCTCTGCCGGTTTCACCGGATTCAGTGGCGATGTTAAAACCATCGCCCTGGTGATGGAATACAACTACCTCATTGAGTCTGACTTCATGCCACGCTACTGGTTGGCTAGAGGCAGCGACGTCACGGTTATCGAGAATACCAACGATGACACTGATGAATCACAATACGCAACAGCCATCAGCGCAGAAAACCGCCGCTCATTCAATGGAGAACCTATAGCGCTTGCCACCGCTTCTTCTCGTTTCACAAAGAATTCCGATGTTGAAACTGTCGCCGCTACTCTGTCACCCGCAGACATTCAGTCTCGTATTATCCCTCGCCCTAGCGATGTACGTTTGGGTACAGGCACTCTCGATATTGGCAGCGGTTTTTCTTTTGCAGGAACACAACTTGCTGCACCGGCAATTATCGCGCTTAGTGCACGTCAAGCTCAGTTCATGAGCACGAGTGCAGGAGTGCCTCTGTCGGCAACCATTAATGCGTCACTAGGTGCTAACGGCTACACCCTTGAAGTCACTTCTACAGGAATCAGCCTGACGGGTGCTGACGAGCAGGCATTGTATTACGCCGCTCAATCCTTACTGTCTCTGGTGCAACCCGGTGTCGGGACCATTCCTACCATGAGTGTGTCAGATGCGCCACGTTTAGACTATCGCGGCATGCATGTCGATGTTGCACGTAATTTTCATTCGGTCTCATCACTACAACGTTTGATCGATCAGATGGCAGCTTATAAGCTGAATAAATTGCATATACACCTGAGTGACGATGAAGGTTGGCGTTTGGAAATTCCCTCATTGCCTGAATTGACCACTATCGGTGCGCGTCGATCCTTTCAACTCGATGCTGCTGGCAATGTGAACGAATCTGGCGGCTTAATGCCGCAATTGGGTTCAGGCCCCACCACCAGCAATCAGGGTACCGGGTTTTATACACGCAATGATTTTATCGCCCTGCTGCGCTATGCCGCCGATCGCTATATTCAAGTTATCCCTGAATTCGACATGCCAGCTCATGCTAGAGCTGCCGTGGTTGCAATGCGAGTACGTGCAACTAATCTGGGCGATGCAAACGATATCAATGTACGCCTCGACGATCCTCAGGATACCTCACGCTACCTCACTATTCAGTCGTACAACGATGGCATACTGAATCCGTGCTTACCCGGTACCTATAACTTTATAGAAACAGTTATTGCAGACGTTCAATCAATGTACACAGCTGCCTCAGTGACATTGGATACCTGGCACATGGGCGGTGATGAAGCGAATAATGTTTTCACCGGTGGTGGATTCCAGGACGTCAATGCGGGCTCTAAAGTGCCATGGCGTGGTGAGATCACAAGAAGTGACTGGGATTACCCGTGGGAAGCTTCACCTGCCTGCGCAAGTTTCATCGCCAACACACCTGGCATTTTTTCACGTGATGATTTGCAACTGTATTTCGTCAAGCAGGTAGCACAGCGTGTAGCCGATGCAGGAATTTCAACTCTTTACGCTTATCAGGATATCTACGACCTGATCAACGCCAATGAGCTGGCGACACTAAACGCAGGTGTGGGCTACTGGGAGCCAATTTCGACAGCTGCTGGCTATAACAACATCAACGGCTTTTCGAACCGTGGGTTCGAGACCCTAGTTGCTGTGCCAGACTTCCTGTACTTCGACTTCCCTCAGGAAGTTGATCCAGAAGAACGTGGATACTATTGGGCAACCCGTTATACAGATACACGCAAAGTGTTCGGATTTGCACCTGAGAATCTCCCTCAAAATGCAGAGACCTCTGTCAATAAAGAAGGTGCCAGCTGGACCGCTGCGGGCAATTCGGCCAATCAAGGTATAGTCGGTATTCAGGGTCAATTGTGGAGTGAGACTGTTCGAACTCCAGAGCAGTTTGACTACATGGTCTACCCGCGTTTGTTGGCACTGGCAGAACGCGCATGGTCCAAAGGCAGCTGGGAACTGGATTATGTACCGGGCACAACGTTCTCTGGCAGCACTAACCTAGTTGATAAAAACGCACGCACCGCGGACTATGCCGGTTTTGCTGCAGCCCTGGGTCACAAGGAGCTTAAGAAACTGGATGCAGCGGGAATCCGTTATCGCGTTTCGGTGCCTGGTGCCAGTGTTAGTGGTGGTCAGTTGGTTATGAACAGTGACCTTCCCGGCTTGCCGCTTGAGTACTCAACCAATGGCAGTACGTTCGTGCCTTACACAGGCACTACTTCTTCAAATGGCGTTGTAGCGATACGTGCTCGCTCTTCGGATGGCAATCGTACAGGACGCGCGGATAGCGTTGAGTAATCAACACACGGTATAGCGATTAAAGCTGCGCACCTTCTAAGATAGTAGGAGGTGCGCTATAGATTTCGAACGTCAGGCTAGCACCTGCAAACGCGCCAACGGTTTTTCGTTAATTGGCATATGAATAACAGCAGCCAATAGCCCTAAGACAACCCCTGCCCACCACATACCATCATAGCTACCTGTTGCATCGTAGAGTGCGCCACCAAGCCAAACACCCAGAAAGCTGCCTAATTGATGGCTCAGAAATACGAGACCAAATAAGGTTGCCATATAGCGTACTCCAAAAACCTGGGCGATGATGCCAGTTGTCAACGGTACGGTTGAAAGCCACAAAATCCCCATGGCGGATGCGAATATCAAAATCACCATAGGTGTTTTTGGTGACAGCATTAAAGCCGTAATCAGAATAGCCCGAAGAAAATAAATCCAGGACAAACCCAGCTTTTTGCTATAGCGCTGGCCAATAAAGCCTGCCAGGAAAGAACCTACAATATTGAACAAACCTATCAGCGAAAGACTGTACCAGCCAATACTGCGATCAAGCCCCAAGTCATTCACGTAGGCTGGAAAATGAACGGTAATAAAAGCCACATGAAATCCACACACAAAAAACCCAACGGTTAACAAGACAAAGCCTCTTTGTGCAAAAGCTTCTGCCAGTGCGTCTCTTAACGTTTGATCTACGCTTTGTCGGGATTCTGCAGCGATAATCGATGGCAACACAAAGGCTAAAGGAATAATAAGAAGTACACACAGCGCAATTACCGTCAATGCTGATGACCAGCCCGCACTGTCTATTAATGATTGAGCCATAGGCGAGAAAATCACTTGGCCTAACGAGCTAGCAGCCGTTCCCAAGCCCAATACTATGGTGCGCTTCTCAGGCCCTACAACTTTTACCATTGCAGCCAACGCGAGAGAAAACGCCGAGAAGGCAATACCCACGCCAGACAACACACCAGCTGTAAGATATATTATCGACGCACTTTCCACGGTACTCATTAAGTACAAGCCCAAGGCATAAGTCAGCGCACCTGCAATGATGACGCGCGATGCCCCCAGTTTGTCCGTCAACGCGCCGGCTATTGGCAAACCCAACCCCCAAAAAAGGTTTTGAATGGCCAGGGCCAGACCAAAGGTTTCTCGCGACCATCCGCGAGCCTCAGTCATAGGGTCAAGAAACAACCCCAGGGAAGAACGTGTTCCAAATCCGATCATTGCTATCAGGCAGCCCGCAATGATGACAAAAACGGGCTTTCGCCAAGTACTGGTCTGCATGGCTTATTGAATAATGACTGTGGAATACGAAGGCGCAAGAAAAGCGCTACTAGCAATCAAAATACACCCCCTTACTCCATCCAGCAACTCCAAAAAATTCGTAAATCCTGACGCAGAATCCAAATCCATGGAGACTTCCAGGATTGAAGCAGGCTCAATCAGTCAGTCGAAAAGCAAAATAATTGTGCCAAGTTAACAAAGTGTGGCTATCAGAATGTGAACTGACGAACACCATCCTGAGGTTTTGCCAGACACGTCATAAAGTTAGGCGCTTAAGCTCACAGCTTGGCCTGTTCATGTGTTCATTGATTTGTCGATGTACCGATACATGTACAAATAGATGTATTGCTCGTGCAATAACGTCACATATAAAAACAATAATAAAGTGAGTATTGTCCATGTTGTTCAAACACAATTATCGTGTCTCAGCGAGGCCCGTTACCGCATCTTCCTTCATCGTTTTTGTGGCCCTTGCGGGCTGCGCAAAAGCCAATGATCCTGAGCTCTTTCAGGCAGATCCAAGTTTATTCGACGATCAGACACCCTCTCTGCCTGCCATCGCCAGCTCTCTAGGCTTTACTTACGAGATCATTCAGGGAATTGCCATATTTGAAGGCGATATTGTGCTTGGAAAAGTGAATAAGAACGGCGCGTTGCCAATGAAACTGGTTCCTCGTGGTTTGGGGCGCAGTGATGCTTTTGGCCGATGGCCAGATGGAATTGTCCCCTACTTTGTACCTGAAAACAGTACCAATATCCAACGCTCGAGAGTCGTGGAGGCCATTGCACATTGGACCGAAAAAGCTAGCATAACCTTTGTGGAACGCACGCCCGATAATCAAGAGCTGTACTCGAACTTCATCAGGTTTGAATCAACTCAAAGCTGTGCGTCCTATGTGGGTATGCAAGGTGGCGAACAGCCAGTTCTTATCTCTGATGCATGCTCTGTGGGCAGCATCATTCATGAAATAGGGCATGCTTTGGGTTTGTTCCACGAACACACGCGTCCCGATCGAGAAAATTTCGCGCAAGTAGACTGGAATCAAGTTGTAGCGGGCAAAGAAATCAACTTCGAGATTCTTCAAGCAGGTGTACAAAACTATGGCCCCTATGATTACGGTTCCATCATGCACTATGGTGAATATTTTTTTAGTGCGACAGGTGAGCCTACCATTATCGTTCCAGATGGAGTAGCCATTGGTCAGCGACAAGCCCTCAGTTCTTTGGACATAGAAGCTGTAAACAATATGTACGCTACTGATCTTATATTATTTCCACCGACACTCAATATTGTTGATGAAGGCCTGGAAATAGGCATAAACGTAACAAATCAAGGACGACTCGGTGCACAGCAGTTAACACTTGTGGCCAATATCAGTGGTGACGCTGATTGGCAGGGAATGTCTGCTGACAGCGATTGGGAATGCGCAACAGTGGGTTCAGAACTAAGATGCGATCGCCCCATCCTGCAAGAACAAACCGAGTCACATTTTACGCTGCTCGTGAATTCATCATTAATCGATCAGGAAGATATCAGCCTGGCTCTAAGTTCACGAACCACCGACACCGATGTGTCGAACAACAGTTTCAATGATGATGCTTCAGATAACCAAGCCGCCGAATCGCAAGACCAGCGGGTTATCGTGCAATCAGCTGAACTCGAACAACTTGCCACCATTGCGCCTGCTGTCGGAGCAGCAACGGCAGCGCAAGCAACTCCAGCTGCTCCTCCGCCACCAACAGTCGGTGTAGCCGGAACAGCAGCTGGAGGTTCTGATAACGGCTTCTTGGCAGCATTAGCGGCCTTGGCTCTCATCTGCCATAGACGCCGTAGGTTAACAGACGTTTAGTGGTTGTACGAGAAGTTACTTCTGCACAGCCACTTAGCGTTACCATGGGAGGAATAACGTAAAGATTCTTCGCATGGTTTCGCATAAAAATCTCTCTATCATGGTATCCGCTGGCGAAGCCTCCAGCGATGCTCACGCCGCTCATGCACTGGATGCACTTCGCGCACAGGGTGTGGCATTCGAAAGTTTTGGTATGGGTGCTGGAGCGCTGGGAAAATGTGGCACCGAACTCGTTGTCGATTGTCGGGACTTGGCAGTCATCGGTTTCGTTGATGTTCTAATCAACTACCCAAAATTTCTAAAACGACTACGCAAATTGCGTGAACACCTGCAGGAGCGTAAACCCGATTTACTGCTGCTGGTTGACTATCCAGACTTCAATCTGAAATTGGCCGAAACCGCCAAGTCTCTCAGTATCCCTGTACTGTTTTACGTAAGCCCGCAAGTATGGGCCTGGCGTGCTGGTCGTGTGCCACGTATTGGCAGCCTAGTTTCACACATGGCCGTGCTGTTTCCTTTCGAAGTCGATATATACGAAAAACACGGTATTCCAGTGACCTACGTTGGCAATCCCGTGGTTGCTGACGCTGTGTCTGCGCTTAGCGCAGTTGAAGCGCGTGAACTGATGGGACTCAACCCTAAAAACCCTGTGGTGACACTGCTACCAGGTAGTCGCACAGGTGAAATTAAGCGCAATCTGCCACCGATGCTCGAAAGCGCCAGATTAATCGCTGCATCCATACCGGATTGCCAATTTCTCCTTCCCATAGCCCCTACCTTAGATCAATCGCTCATTCAACAAACGCTCGGTTCTGATAGCCCTGCCAATCTTCATTGCACGACTAAGGATTCACGAGGCGCAATGAGAGCTGGGAATGTGGCATTGGTTGCTTCAGGCACAGCCACCCTGGAGACGGCACTGATTGGCACACCGATGGTGGTGATGTACATCGTCAACAAAATTAACTACGCCATCATGAAGCGCCTAATCAAAATTCCTGATATCTCACTGGTTAACATTGTCGCAGGCAAACGCGTTGTTCCAGAATATATACAAGCAGACGCAACGCCACAGGCTATGGCCACTGATGTGTTGTCCTTATTACGCGATGAACCAAGACGCACGGTTATGCTGGACGAATTGAATCGTGTTAAACGCCTTATGGGTGATGCGGGTGCATCGAAGCGTGTTGCACAGCTTATCGTGCAGTTAACAGATAAGGGTTGATCAGAAACGCTTAGATGGACTGAATAAACCTTGATCAGTTAGCTTCAAGTTGCTGAGCGAATGTTCTGCATGGCTCATGCGATGATCCAACATACGACTTGCGAATTGTCTCAGAACATCGGCATATTCAGCGTTCTGTGCAAGGTCATGATTTTCACTCGGATCATCCTGCATATTAAACAGCATCGGTGGCAGGCCGCCATTGAAATGCACATACTTAAACAGATGATCTCGCAGTACGGCGTAATTAGCGCTCGTAGCTGACAACCCTAATGTGCGTTCAAACCGTGTTGGAACATCCGGCTCTCCCAGTTCCACTTCAGCAAAGACATGCGTTCTCCATGACGACGGAGTGGATCCATTAATAAACGGCATCAATGATCTGCCATCTAGCGCCGGGACATTTTCACCATCGCACCAATCCAATAACGTCGGTGCGATATCCACCGATTCTGTCAGCATGTCAGTCGATGTTCCATGACTTGACGGTTTATTGGGATCTCGAATAATTAGCGGCACCCGCAAGGCAGGATCCATAGGGCTATTTTTCCCCCAAAGACCATGATCTCCCAACATTTCTCCATGATCTGCCGTGACAACAATTAACGTGTCCTCGTATTGGCCTGATTCTTTGAGGAAATCAACCAACCGGCCAATGTGCTCATCGACTTCCATTGCCAAGCCAAGATAGACAGCTCTCAATTCAGCGCTATGTTGATCGGACAAATTTTCGTGGTCGCCATCAAATCCGATATACAGCTTGGTGTTGGAAGGTTCGGAAAAAAAGCCTTCATAGAACGGATGAGTCGCCTTTAGTTTATCGATAGTGCGGCTGCCAGCAGGCTTTGGCAAAGCGGCAGGATCAACCATCGTATTAAACGGTGACGGTGCTACCAACGGGGGATGAGGTCGAATGTAAGTCACCATGGAGAACCAAGGAACATTCGTTTTCGCCCAGAGAGCTTCAATCGTTCTATCAGTGAGGAAAGCGGTATCGCTATCTTCTGCTTTGTACAACGCAGGAGAACGAATGGGTGAACCTAGTGGATCCTGTGATGACGCCGTACTAGCATCCAGAACCGGGCGATAGAGCTCCCAGTATTTCTCTGGCATCGGATAGCCTTTTTGTTTTAAATATCCTACCCACGGCCCCCCAGAATCGGCTCGCATGCGTACGGCTTCAGCAAATCCTTGCGACATTCCTTCGTAATCCTTCAATTCCGGATCTTCAGGATGACGCCCGTCAGGGTCGGCACTGGTATCCGTGTAACCAAACAACGTCGGTTCATAACCAACGGCCCGCATATAATTTCCTAAGCTCTTGTGGTGATTACCCAGCGGAGTCCCATTACGAACAGAACGATGATTCATTGCATACAAGCCGGTTAGCAAGCTTGCTCGTGACGGCCCGCAGGGCGTGGTTACCGTGTAATGCTGATTGAAGGTCATTCCGTCCTGCATCAGTGCACGCAGATTCGGTAGTTCTACCGATTGCGATAAGGATGCAGGCATAGCCTCGGAACTCAGGACAGCCAGACAGTCAGCACGGAACTGGTCTATTACGACCAGCAGAATATTTTTTGCCATGAGGTGTTCTTTAGTTCAGACCAGAGATAATATACTCCTCATGCAGCGACTCCTCAATCACTTGCAAGGCAAATTCAAGCTGTTCTGACGTCAATATCAGTGGAGGCGTAAAAGTTAATGTATTCCCCATAGACAACTTGAACGACAACCCCTTGTCTAGACATCGATACAACACGGCCTCTGCAAGATCATTCGCCGGCTTCTTGGTAACAGGATCCTCAACCAGCTCAATCCCAAACAAAAACCCTCTGCCCCGGACATCACCAATAACCGGGTACCGCGCTTGCATTTCACGCAACCGAGCCAATGCAACTGCACCCAGTGTGTCTGCATTTGCCACCAGATTTTCTTCTTCAATGATGTTAATGGTTGTCAGTCCCGCAATGGCGCTAACTGGGTTTTTTTCGTGCGTATAGTGCCCAAACGCGAAATTTTTTCCGACATCCAATTCAGGAGTAGTCAGTACGGCCGCTAGCGGTAGTATTCCACCACCCAAGGCTTTACCTAAAACCAATATGTCAGGTACAACCTCGTCATGATCACAGGCGAACATCTTGCCAGTTTTACCCAAGCCTGTAGGAATTTCATCGAAGATGAGCAACGCTCCGTGATCGTTACAGGCCTGCTTTACTGACGCCCAAAACCCTGGAGGTGGGATGTACGGGACCGCCCTTGCAGGCTCTGCAATTACCGCTGCAACATCACCTTCTTTTTCCAACACATAGCGCACAAAATTAGCGCAAGTCATGTTGCATATCTCCAGCTGCGGTTGCCCGTTTTTGTCAGCGTAGCCATACGGGCATCGATAGCAAGCAAACGGCGCAACGTGCTCAGTTCCTGATAGCAACGGACCTATCGCATGCGAGCGAAACATCTGCTCACCGCCCACCGAAGATGCCCCAAAACCCGCCCCATGAAAAGAATCCCAAAATGAGACGGTCTTGTGTCTTCCGGTGGCTGCACGTGCGATTTTAAGGGCAACTTCAACAGCTGCCGACCCGCCGGTTGTAAACAGCGTTTTAGACAGATCGCCTGGCGCAATATCGCTAAGCTTGCGTGCCAGGGCTGTAGCAGGCTCACAAGCAAACCGACGTGGAGCAAACGGCAGTTCATCCATTTGCCGGGCTATTGCCGCTTTCAAACGTGGATGTCCATAGCCAATGTGATGCACATTATTGCCATGAAAATCCAGAAACCGCCGCCCCTGAGTGTCTTCAATATACGCACCTTCGGCACGCGCTATCGTTGACAAGCAGGGGGTGGATACAGATTGCTGCAAAAAATACCTTGCGTCTTCATCCAGAAGACGCAAAGTGTTAGCGTCATGGTTCTGACTGGCCCACAGCTGGCGTCGAGGTGAAGTGTTTACCTCACTTTCACCCAGTGTAGGCTTGTTGCTCATCGAGGCCAGGGCAATGAATAGGTTTTAACGTTGGTAAAGTATTTCATAGCTTCCAAAGCACCTTCTTTTACACCGTTACCCGAATCTTTAATGCCGCCAAAAGGTGACATCTCGATGCGGTACCCAGGCTGCTCCCAAATGTTGACCGTACCGACTTCTAAGCCTTCAATGAAGGCGGTGGCACGATGCAAGTTATTAGTACACACACCTGAGGACAGTCCGAACTGCGTCGAGTTTGAGATTTCCATAACCGCATCATCATTATCCGGCACACGCACGATGGGTATTATCGGACCAAACGTCTCCTCCATAACAAGTTCACTTTCATGAGGAACGTGATCGATGGTGATGGCCGGCAGCAACGCACCTTCCCGTCCTGGGTGATAAAGAATTTTCGCACCTTGCTTTTCAGCATCAAAAACTCTGTTCTCAAACAACTCAGCCGCTTCTGCGTGAACGACGCATCCGAGTTGAGTTGCAGGGTCCATCGGATCACCGTGCTTTAGTGCCTTGGCTTTCTCAAGGATTCTGGCAACCAACTTATCTGCGATGGACTCTTGCGCCAATATTCGCTTAACCGCTGTACAGCGTTGGCCTGAGTTACCGGTAGCGCCCGCAACCGCTATAGTTGCGGCCTTATCAAGATCTTCGTCAGTTAAATCGTTCAAGACGATCAGAGGATCATTTCCGCCCAATTCAAGGGCCTGACGCTTGTAGCCACCTTTACTGGCGATAATTTTGCCAACAGGGACGCCACCTGTAAACGTGATGATTTCTATATTTTCGTTCATCACCATTTCGTCGCCGATGTCTGCAGGCATACCGGTAACTATCTGGAACATCTCCGGTGGTAATCCCGCTTCATACAAAATATCAGCAAGGGTAATCGCCGTCAGCGGTGTTAGTTCTGTCGGCTTGCACACCATGCAATTGTTAGTAGCTATGGATGGCGCAATTTTGTGAGCCACCATGTTTAACGGATGGTTAAACGGTGTAATGGCAGATATTGCTCTTACAGGTTCACGCTTGGTAAAGATCTTTCGATCTTTTCCGTGTGGTGTAAGGTCGCATGAAAAAATCTGACCGTCATCAAGAATTGCAAGCTGACCTGTCAACATGAACACATCATACGAACGCCCTGTCTCGTAGAGCGCGTGCTGATAACAAATCCCCAATTCCAGCGTTAGCCAATGGGCTATTTCTTCTTTACGATCACGAATAAGCTCAGCCGTTTTGAACAAAATTTGCTGACGCTCATAGCGCGTGAGTCTAGGTCTGTAATTAGCAGCAATTTCGAATGCACGCTTGGCGTGATCAGCAGTACCCGCAGGCACCGTACCAATCACTTCGTTTGTGTACGGATAACGCACTTCAATAATAGCATCAGAGTGTATTTTTTCGCCACCGATACGCATGGCTTCTTTTCTAACGATATGGGACTTATTGTTCATAGGTCGCAAGCTTCTAATTGGATTGAGTGAATAAGGTACATGAGTATCAACTGAGTGGATCAGTTTAGGCTTGAATTAGAGATGCCTGACAGGCGGTATTGATAATATCGAAATTGCGAAGCTCAGGCGCTGCTGCAAGATCAGGCATTCTGCGATTAACGATAAAGGGTACCGTCTGCTCGGTCAATCCGCCGTGAGAACGCAACGGCACTTCAAGCGCTGCCAAATCATGACGGTGCTCGCTGGTACCCACTGTCACGTTTTCACCGGTAATAATTACGATGTCACCAATTCTGTCATCAGGCAATTCAAAACGTGCACACGCATCAGCTTTGTTCATGACAACATCAATACCTTCTATCGTCAGGAGTTTTTCAATGACCTGAGATTCGTCGGCGGAAGCTGGCAGATAAGCTGTTCCAAATGAACCTAGCGCACCATGATGAACAACATAAGGATCTGTAATGGGAAGAATTAACCGCGCTTCATCTTTACCCAACCATTCATCTAAAAGATCTTGAACATAGACAACGCTTGGAGAGCCATCTGCCAGATGTTTAGGCTTCATACCGTGATCTGCAGTGATAACAATCGCCGCACCTTCTGCATCAAGCTCAGTCAGAAACTTATCAAAACTTTCATAAAAAGCATTAGCTACATCGTCACCTGGCGCATGCTTATGCTGAATGTAATCAGTTGTTGTCAGGTACATGACATCAGGTTTGAACTCCTTAAGCAGTTTTACTCCAGCTGCAAACACAAACTCGGACAAAGCAGCAGAATAGACTTCAGGAACGGGTGTTTCCAACCAGGCAGAGGCGTTGTCGATACCGTGTACGGCCATCGTTGTTTCTGCAGCTCGTTCGGATGAAAAGCAGATGGCCCGGTTATCATCAAATGAAAGACCGTCTGCCAGCAATGCACGCAACTTGTCTTTGGCCGTAACAATCGCCACGCGCTGGCCATTGTTGTAGAAGGCGCTAAATATAGTGGGAGCTCTAAGGAACTTCGGATCATTCATCATGACCTCTTCACCCGTATCAGGGTCGTACAGGAAGTTTCCACAAATGCCATGCACAGACGGTGGCCGACCTGTCGCTATAGACATATTATTCGGGTTTGTGAAACTCGGGATGACGCTGTGTGCTAGCCGGTCCGTGCCCTCTTTGCGCATACGAGCCAAGGTAGGCATAAGCCCAGCCTCTATTGCAGCATCTAGATAGGCTGGCTCACAGCCATCGAGGCAGATGGCGATGGCACAAACGGGTGGCACTGCGTACTGCCGCTCATTGACGGTAATTTGGGATGACATGTGTCTGTGAATCCTGTCTGAAGGCTATAAGTGAATTAATTAACGAAATCTGATCAGCCGAGATTCAATTTCTCGCGCTCGGCATAAGCTCTGGCAGGCGGTTGTGCGCTGCTTACGCCCATAGTTTCTAGCGCCGCGCCCGCGGCTGCAACAACGTTGCGCATGATTTTCGAATCCAGTTGACCAATGCAACCAATTCGAAAACTGTCTACCGCGGTTAACTTACCTGGATAAATAATGAAGCCTGCTTGCTTCATCAGCTCATAAAATTCGGCAAAAACAAAGTTCGAATCATCTGGATTGAAAAAAGTAACGATGATTGGAGAGAGCCAACGGTCTCTGAGCAGTGTTTCAAATCCGAGATTTCGCATGCCACTGACCAGTTCATCTCGGTTCGCCGCGTAACGGGCGCCTCGCGCCAGCACGCCACCTTCAAGCCTATGCAGTCTAAGAGCTTCAAGAAAAGCCGCTACCGTATGCGTTGGTGGCGTAAATCGCCATTGTCCCGTCTTTTCCATATTGACCCACTGATCATGCAGATCAAGGCTAAGAGAATGGGAACACCCTTTGGCGGAAGCTAATACATTCTTTTTTGCGATGACAAATCCAAACCCTGGAACACCTTCGATACATTTGTTGGCTGATGACACTAACGCATCGTAACGAAGCTGTGATACGGGAAGCGGTACCGCTCCAAACGCACTCATGCTATCAATTAGCAGCGAGCAGCCGGCCGCGTGAGTGGCCTCTGCAATTTCATCCAACGGATTCAGAATACCGGAGCTCGTCTCACAGTGAATAGCGA
>JBLHWG010000075.1:0-16973 GCA_047629055.1 Halioglobus sp. | reverse complement strand
CTAATTCCTGAATCAACTTCCGTTTTATAAAATGAGTGCGCAATCCAGGTTGCTACTGCCAGAGAATATCGATTTTGACGGCCCATTCCCACGCCTGTCACGTCGCTTGCGTTTGGGCATCGTTGGTGGTGGTCGAATATCGATTACGCAGGCGCAGGCCGCACGGCTGAGCGACTACTGGGAAATTACTGCCGGCGCATTGTCATCTAATCCAGTTAGGTCTATCGAACGTGGGGTTGAGCGCTTTATTCCCCCTGATCGTTGCTACGACTCTTTCGACGACATGGCCGTACAAGAGTCGCAAAGAACAGATGGCATCGATGCCGTTATGATCACAACGCCAAATCATCTTCACCGTGACGCATCCATCGCTTTTTTGAAAGCGGGTATCGATGTGTTTTGCGACAAGCCACTAACCAACACCAGTGAATACGCACATGAATTGGTTGCTATAGCAATTAGAAGCGGCCTGGTTTTCGGTGTGAGTAATGTAATGGCATCATTTGTCATGACAAGACAGGCTAGGTTGATTGTGCAGAGCGGTGGCATTGGAAAGATCAATCAGATTCACGTTGAATTTATGCAGGACTGGATGATCCCTGACGATATGGCTAATGCAGAGCATGTTAAATGGCGCCTCGATCCCGCCAAATCGGGTGCGACCAGTTGTACAGCTGATATCGGCGTGCATGCACAGCACCTAGCATCTTTTGTTTCCGGACTATCGTTGTCGCACGTTCGCGCTGAAATGTTTGTGTGCGGATCTCCCAAACCTCTAGAGGATACAGTCATGATGATGACCCGATATAAAGGGGATGTACCAGGAACACTGTTAGCTACTCGACTAGCGGCAGGCAACCGGGGTGGATTGCGCTTGCGAATCTATGGCAGCGAAGGCAGCGTTGAGTGGGATCTTGAGCAGAGCGACTATTTACGGCATTGCCGATATGGTGAACCTGACAGAATCCTGAGTCGAGGCCATGGTCATGGCATACACGCTAGTGTCGAACGATTGGTAAGAACTGGGCGAGGCTTTGGCGAAGGAATAATTGAAGCCTGGGCTAATTTGTATACAAATTATGCCCTTGCTGTAGCCGCTCGGCGTGATTGCGTGAACATTCCGGCTGGCTGGTTAGTGTACCCAACTGTGGAGGATGGAGCCGAGGGTGTGCGTTTTATCGAGGCGGTCGTGGCATCGAACAAAAACGGTGGACAGTGGACAGCCTTGCATTAGGCAAGTAGTTTTACGGCACATCGCAGAATTTGACCTATCGCGGCCGGATGAGCGGCGCTTAACTTAACGGCTTTTTCAATATCAATAATAGAGTTGTGCTTCGCGAATATTGTGGCGCTTATTAAGCATACATTGATAGCAGCTAAATCTCACTAGCAGGGCAGGGTGATTGGTCGTTGTTGAATATGCGCTTGAAAAACGGAGTTACGAGTTCGGCCTCATCCGCTCAACATCTCCGCCAGCAGATCAAAAACAATTCGCACGCGACGACTGGTCTTGAGTTCACGGTGTGAGACAAGCCAAACTGGGAATTCGAACGGTGCAAGCATTGGGCATGCTCTAACTACTTGTGATTCCTGGTCGCCTATTGCCTCTGGCATAATCCCTATGCCAAGACCTCTTTTAACAAACTCCCAGTGTACGAGATAGTTTTCGGTCACTATTGGAAAGCTTTCGCTGGTCAGCGTCAAGCCAGCACGATTTAACCAGTCCATGATTAAAGCCGGTTCGGTGAAGCTGATGAAGCTCGCATTGCCAAATTCCGCGAGTGTGGAAGGGTTGCCGATGCTCGTAAGATAGTTGGGAGTTGCGTATAAATAAGCTAAATCATCTCGAACCTTGCGAGCAATTAGATCTTCTTCAATTGGCCTAAAATTTCGTAGCGCTATATCTGCTTCACGCCGATTTAAATCACTGGGTTTGTTGTCAGCGACAATCTCAATACTGATACCTGGTTCCTGCGCACGCAGACGTTCAATAATCGGTGGCAGCACAAAAGCGCAATAAACCTCGCTGGCTGAAATACTTATCTTGCCTCGCACATCAGAAGACTGGCCGTCCGCAAGTCTGGAGACGTGCCCGGCAGCTTCGCCCATTACACGCACATGTTCTAGGAGGATTTTGCCATTGTCTGTCAGGACAAGTTTTCCACCGACACGATCAAAGAGGACAGCACCGAGTTCATCTTCTAGTGCCGATACCTGACGCCCGAGGGTGGGTTGCGTGGTGCCCATTACGCGAGCGGCTGCTGTTAGCGAGCCTTCTTCAGCAGTAATCAGGAAAGCCCGAACCCGATTCCAGTCGAAATTGATTGTTTGCCAATCCATCGCCTACGTTGTCTCATCCATGCGCTATTGCATGCGAGGCATGCAGTTGTGGGGGTTTTAGTCGGTAACCTAAGTCGGCAGACTAACTTCTCATGCATTATACCTCCAGAAGAAAGTCAACATGAAAGCTGTTATTCAAACCGCGTATGGCGCGGCCAACGTACTTCACTTGCAGTCAATCGATCAACCGGTACCGGACGATAACGAGGTGCTAGTGCGAATCAAGGCATCCTCTGTTACCACTGCCGACGCTATGATGCGAAGTGGCACACCACGTTACGGTCGCTTGTTCCTAGGGTTATTTAAACCACGTATTCCCATATCTGGAACCGGATTCAGCGGTGTGATCGAATCTGTTGGCAAGAACGTTGTAGACTTTAAGATAGGGGAGTCGGTGTTCGGTGAAAGTGTGCTGGGTGCAGGAACAAACACCGAATTCGTCTGTGTGCCAGAAGAGGGTGTTGTTGTAAGAAAGCCTGCGTCAATCAGTCACGCAGAAGCGGCACCGGTATGTGATGGTGCGATGACCGCCATGTATATGTTGGAGTGTATGGGCAGCATTGAAGCGAAAAACAAGGTTCTGATCAATGGCGCTGCAGGTAGTCTGGGCAGTGCCGCTGTGCAGCTTGCTCATCAGGTAGGTGCCGAGGTAACTGGTGTATGCAGCCAGCGAAACTTTGACTTTGTTCGGTCACTGGGTGCTGACAAGGTCATCGACTATAACGAAACAGACGTGACTGCACAAACACAGAAGTATGACTTGATATTCGATAGTGTCGGAAAGCTGAGCTATACACGCAGCAAACGAATACTAAACAATGATGGGGCTTATCTCTCGCCGGTACTCAGTCTGTCTCTTTTGATCCACGTTTTGATGGTTAAGCTAAAGATCGTTAATTCACGCAAAGCCTTGTTCTCTGCAACGGGTCTCTTGCCAGAAGACACTCGACGTTCAATGTTGCTAAAACTGAGTGAGCGGCTCGATACGGGAGCCCTAAGAACTATAGTTGATCGTCGGTATCAGCTCGTCGACATCGTGAATGCGCACCATTATTTGGATACAGGCCATAAGCGCGCCAATGTTGTCATTGTTATGGATGATCAACGAGAAGGCCGTCAGGCCGCATAAGTTGGAAAATTTTAATGTCCAGAATGCAGGCCAATAAAGAACAAATAAATAATTATTTTGGCATTTCTCAATCTGATGCCAACGCCTCTGGACTAGCGTAAATTGACCTTGACGGCGTGTATCGTTCGTCCGGTATAAACGCTATGTTCCGAAAGACTTTGTTCAAGGATATTCAATTTAGTGTAGAAAGTCGTTTGGAATATTATTCCAATCAAATCCAGAATAGTTCGCTTGTTAGGGATGCTTCAGAAGCTTCAATTAGTACGTCATTGATATATCGATTTTAAGTAGGTCGATAGTAACTTTCAATTCAAACTGCTCTGTGGGCAATTCACGTTCCCTCTTACAGCGGCTGCAAATCTTGGATTGAGGCATTGAGAGACGGGCGCATTGAGATACACGGGCTGATGGCCTCGGTATATGGATTTCCACCCCAAAGAATTCTGTCTATGCGTCCCAATAGGGCTGATCACCCCCGAAATACTCGATCGCAAAATCTAAGAACACTCGCACTTTCGCGGGCAAGTATTTCCGCTCGGGGAACACAGCATAGAACGTCTGGTCGGGTATACAATGGGACTCGAAGAGCTTCACTAACTGTCCAGTCTCCAAATCGGGGCCCGCAACAAATGTTGGTAATCGACCAATGCCGATCCCATCCTTTAGTGCCTCCAGAAGAGCTTCGCTATTGTTCACCCGATAGTTGCCCGAGACCAAAACGGTTTCTGGTTCGCCCTCACCAACCAACGTCCACTTGTTAGCATCGCTGGAAAGGCTAAACAGCACGCAGAGTCAAGTGGAAACAAACTAATATACGTCCAACATGCCAACTGGCCCAAAAGGCCGGAGGAGAGGTCAAACCGATGGAGATTGATCATGGGGCAGAGACAATTTAGAGCGCCAGAGAAGGTATCGATATCTAACGCAAAGCAAGATGTGCGTCGCGCGCATCGCGGCATGTTGCTCTGGGCGCTTATCGTGGGGATGTCGTTCCCAGCAGTGGGAATGATGAGCGAAGGAATGCCGCCACTATTACTAACGGCGATCCGTTTCGCTATTGCTGCTCTGGCGGTTTGGCCGTTGGTCTGTCGCACACCCGATCGTTGGCCGAGTCTACGCGGACTATCGCTGTATGCGGTCATGGGGCTTAGTCTCGCTGGGTTTTTCGGCGCCATGTTCTGGGCGGCACATCGCACCAGCGCGTTGTCGATGGCCACGCTATATGTCAGCGTCCCGTTGCTTGCCTATTACCTGGGCCGGCTCTTTGGCGTGGAGCGGCGTGCCGTTCCGTTATTGGGAATCTTAATACTAGGCGCGGTCGGTGCGCTGTGGCTGGCCATGGCAGAGAACGGTGGGCAACTCAGTGACCTCCAGTTCGGAATCGCTGAGGCAGCATTCTTTGTCGGTTGCATAGCCTCTGCGCTGTACCCAGTGTTAAGCAAGCTTGGCTTGAATAGAGGGTGGTTGTCGCCACGGGCAGAAGTGCGCACATTCTGGAGCCTGCTCACTGGCAGCGTGATTGTTGGTCTGCTTGGATTGAGTTTGGAAATGCCACAGCAGCTGGTGTCCATGACCCTAGTGGATGCGTCCGTGCTTATCTATCTGGGTGTGTTTTCGAGCGGCATGACATTTTGGTTAACGCAACGAGCCACCGCCGTGCTATCGCCTGCCGCGGTAACGGCTTATAGCTATCTAGTGCCCTTCGCGTCAATGCTCTTGCTACTCATTGGCCAGCCGCAACGCATGGGTTGGCACTGGCTGCCCGGTAGCGTGTTGGTCGTGCTTGCGATCGCGCTGTTGCTTATGCGGCGGCCCGTTGGCCAAGCAGCTAAGTATTGATCTGGCGGGTAATAATGAGCTTTACAAACCAACCAGTAAAGACTCAATCCTCCAACAAATGCATCAACAATAAGAATAGGATTCTGTTCAGCTAAAAGGTTTTTGAGTCGTTGTGGAAACAGAATGCTCTGTCTCCGATTATGTTCTTCCATGTAGTGCTTCATCGCAAGCTCGACTTCAAGCCACTATAGACTGACCATATGTGTCTTTGGTTTGTACGTACAATGAATCGAATGAGAAAGTACAGGTTCTAATAAAGCGTACGCTGTCAGTCTCAACAGGTGTCAATATTTACTCGTTATCCAATACTTAATATCCATCGAGAAAATTTCTCAGCTACCGGATTTGAAGCAGAATTCGAGCTGTAGACAAGAAAGTAACGATAATCTGAGAGGTCGACATCGCTCAAGCGATAAAGCCTCTGGGCGTCAACTTCCCGTTCTATTAACGCGTCATCTAATGCAACTCCCTGATTATTAATAACCGCTTCAACTCGATTATTGGGATCTGGGATGATCAACGTGTCTGCTCTTTCCGGGTAGTTCAAGCCAGCCATCCTAAACTATTGTTTCCATGCGCTGCTGTTTTGTCGATCGTGTAGCAACGTGAAGCCTTTGAAGGCCTCCTTACGCATTGCAGTGCAGCTTCGTTGCCGCTAGGTCATGCTGGGCACGAGAACAGCAATTGAGATTTCAGGTCTCTCCACTCACCGTTACTCCAACGTATCGCCAGATCGATACCTTCTCCGTCTAGATCAGACAGATCTATCATGGGTTGCAGGCTTAGCCGTATGTCAGGGTTCAGCTGCATAAAGTTCATCAGCCTCTGTGATAACCAACGCGAGGCAAAATACGTTGTGACACCGAGTGTGAGCTTTGAGCTATCGCTACGTTTTAAATCGGTAATAACGGTCTCTATGTTGGTGAAGCTCACCACACAGGTGGAAAAATGTTTCTCGCCTTTAGATGTGAGGACAACGCCGCGGGGCTTTCTGTGAAACACGGCAAACCCCAGGGACGACTCTAGTAGCCGGATCTGATGGCCGATTGCACCTTTGGTCAGGTTCAGAGGTTCAGCAGCAGCAGAAAAACTGCCATGTCCAGCGACATGAGTAAATAAACGCAGCGAGTCATAATGTTTAAAATACATTGATTGCGATCAATATTATTAGTCGATACGAACAATATATTTCACTAGTCACGATCGAATCAAGCCGATATTATCAGTTCAATTCAGTATTTCTATAAAGGATAAAATTATTGCCCTCTGATTCAACCCATAGCAGCACGCCGGTACGCACTCGCCGTCGTGGCAGAAACTCGCCAAGAACTCGATCAAATGGCCCGGAACCTATTATACAGTGTCGTACAATTCCGCCATATCAACTGCTCGACAATGCCGCTTTGACCTTGCTTGAAGAACAGGCTGACTGGATTCTCGAGAATATTGGTATCGAGTTTCATGGCGACAAAGTTGCCGTTGAGTTGTTCGCTACCGCGGGCGCCAAGGTAAGTGGCGAAAGAGTAAAATTCGAGCCTGGTCTGGTCCGTAGTCTGTGCGCCTCTGCGCCTGCTCAGTTCAAACTTCACAGTCGTGATCCGCGACACACGGTCACGCTGGGTGGGGATCATATAGTTCTCATGCCGGGCTACGGTTCACCGTTTATTAGCGACCTTGAAAAAGGTCGTCGCTATGCAACCCTTGAGGATTTTGGAAACCTGGTTAAGCTGAGTTATCTGTCTCCATCGCTTCATCATTCTGGGGGCACGGTGTGCGAACCCACAGATATACCCGTCAACAAGCGACATCTCGATATGGTCGCCGCTCATCTGCAGCTATCGACTAAACCGTTCATGGGTAGCGTGACATCTCCAGAGCGTGCGCGTGATTCTATAGCCATGGCGCAACTTGTCCATGGCGTAGGTTTCATGGAAGAGCACGCTGTGATGCAGGGTAATATCAACGTTAACTCACCTTTCATTTTCGATGGGGAAATGTCGGGTGCGCTCAGGGTCTATGCTGAAGCAAATCAGTGTGTCTGTGTATCGCCCGCTATATTTGGCGGCGCTATGGGGCCGGTATCCACCGCAGCTATGAGTGCCCAGACTCTGGCTGAAGGTATGGTGGGAATCGCTTTGTCTCAACTTGTTCGCCCGGGTTGTCCGGCGGTATTTGGCTCTTTCCATTCGACCATGAATCTGCGTTCTGGCTCACTTACCTTCGGTACACCTGAAGCTAACATTGTGACCATGGCGCTGTCGCAATTGGGTCGTAGGTTAGGTGTGCCAGTACGTTCTGGTGGCGGGCAGATTACAGCTGCAAATGCACCTGACGGCCAGGCAATGATGGACAGTACAAATTCAATGTGGGCAACTATGCTCTCTGGAGCACATCAAGTGTGGCATGCCGCAGGTTGGCTTGAAGGCGGATTAACCATGTCGTATGAAAAATTTGTAATGGACTTGGATAACTGTGGCGCTATGCTTCGCATGTTTGGAGGCATGAGCATCGATGAGGAGTCACTGTCTCGGGAGTCTTATCTGGAAGCTGGGCCTGGTGAAAATTTCCTGTCAACAGCACATACCATGCGTCATTACTCTACGGCCAATTACGAATCCCTATTAGCTGACGCTGGCCCGTTTGAAACGTGGAAAGAGAATGGCAGTCTCTCTGCGGCACAGCGAGCAAATGCGACTTACAAATCCATGTTGGAAAACTACAACCAGCCCTCACTGGATAATTCTACCAATGAGACGCTTGAAAGTTTTATTGCCGAAAAAAAGTCATCAATGCCCGATGAATGGTATTGAACCAAGGATTCAATGACCACTGAAAACCTAAGCAGAGCCTCGACACAGGCATCATGAATTATCCCAATCTGCCAATTTTGTTGTCATATCGACATAAGTGATTGCGAGGGCCGCACTATTTAATATCGCGATACTGACACTATCCTGCGTTTTATTAAAAACAAAACTAAAAAGGACACCATGAAAGCTGCAATTATCCCAGACTACGGTACTGCTGTTGAAATTGCCGAAATCGAAAAGCCGAGCCTGAAAGAAGACTCGGTCATCATCGAAGTCTATGCGGCAAGCCTGAACCCAATCGATAACATCCTTAGGGCGGGATACATGAAAGAAATGATGCCTCTCACGTTCCCACATGTGATGGGGTACGACGTCTCAGGTGTGGTTGTGAAGGTTGGTAAGGGTGTTGAAAGCGTCAAGATTGGCGATAGCGTTTTTGCTCGTCAAAATCAAGATGACGCTGGAGCGATTGCCGAATATGCACGCATAAAGGAAAACGAACTGGCGATCAAACCTGCAAGCTTAAGCCACGTACATGCAGCCTCCGTCCCATTAGCAGGTTTGACTGCTTGGCAGGCGTTGATGACTCACGGCAAGCTTCAAGAGGGCTGCAAGGTACTTATCCATGCTGGGTCCGGTGGCGTTGGCACTAATGCTATTCAAATTGCCAAACATTTTGGTGCTTTTGTCGCCACTACCACAAGTTCGAAGAACACCGAACTGGTCCAGAGCCTTGGTGCTGATCTAATCATCGACTACAAGACGCAAAAATTCCAAGATCAATTGTCTGAGTACGATCTGGTCATTGACATGTTGGGTGGTGAAACGATGAACGATTCTTTCAAGGTGCTTAAGAAGGGTGGTGCTCTAATTTCTATAAAGGGTCAGGACACTGACAACCTTGCCTCAAAATATGGCGTGCGGTTCGAATGGTTTTTTATGTCACCTGATGGGAAAATGTTGGAAGAGCTTGGTGCTTTGATTAGCGCTGGTAGTGTTAAACCGATTATTGATACCGTATTTCCATTAGATCAGGCCGACGTCGCCTATGAGCGACTGGCGACTGGGCGTTCCGTTGGAAAAATCGTAGTAGAAGTAAAGTAAACACTGATTTGCTATTGGCTGATATCTCTCTTATTTTAGTTTGAAATCATGATTGTTCAAATATACGGGTTCAGCGTGGAGGCGATGAACCCGTATGTTCTAAAATACAATGTATATAGAAAGGCTAAAATAGTGTCTGGCATGTATTATTGGAACGCCGAAACTCGCCGCGCCTCTGATGCCAACTTGATGGCATGATCACTGGTAAGCCCATATTTAACCAGTACTGCAGTCGCTACCACGCCGGTCCTTCCAACGCCGGCTCTACAATACAAAACAGGTTTTTCCTTCTAATAATTCGTCATAAAGAAATTGAACTAGTGCTAAAAAATTGTCTGAGCTGGTGGGAACGCATCGATCAAATGCTGCATATTGTATAAAATCGATACCACGATTATGGCAGTGTTGAATTTCGTCGATACTGCCAGCTCCATACGTTTCAGAACCTTTTAGCAACGATACAACTCGCGATATTCCAAATGTCTTGATAGCATCAAATTCATCGTTTATCAATTCCACAGAGAATGGTTTGGCCATAACATAGAGCCGTCCTTGACCGATACTCGATACGTGGTAAATATTAGGTTTACATGGGTAGCTTCCGTTGTTTTAACTTGTCACTGAGCAACCGTTGCTAGCTGAGCTCCCCCTGTAGCTAACCTCTTGCAGAGTACAGTGAGAATCGACTAGTCAGTCTACAGTGGGGTAGGTATTAATACCGTGGCTATCCCTTCGCTTAGGTGCACACTTGTGTTTTCTACCGTTACTATGATTCAGTATGTTCTGCTGTAATCAAATTACGCTAAATGTAATCTGCATATGCGAAACTAGCTTCGTCTTCAACTTCTATGGCTGACGAGTGATCGGACTTAGCTACGACTACTCTCTGATTGGCACTATATTTAACTTTCCTGTGCCTGCTGGTGCATTCTTTTTAGCGCTAATTTCTTTCTCTCGCCGTAAATACCGCCTAACTAAGCAGAAAATTCCTTTTCTGAAATCAGCTATTCCGATCATAATTTTGATGCTACCAAGTGGCATTTGCTGGCTCATAGTGAATATAGTTGCAGATAATCTTCACAACGAATTTATGATGCCTGTACGCACGTTAGAATCGGTCATAATTTTCAATCTTGCTGCAACCGGTCTGCTTGCTGTAATGCTCGCCGCCATGGATGGACTTGTTGAATTGTGTGATCGGTATCGCAAAGCACCGCAGGCCTAAATAATGGTGCTGCCAAAAGATGTTTGGCAGCTAATCAGGCCAGTTGAGAGTACGCTCAACTAAAATGTATTCTCGCTTCGTTCACGCATCAGCCGGGCATGTCGAGCATCGAACGTCGCTAATATACTGCATGAGCCTATCGCTGTCCAAAATCCTGGCACTAAGCTTGGTTATTTCAAGGTTTGCCGATATGCAGGACAGCGTAAAGCTCACAGACACATCGGCAGCAGTTGGCGCCTCGCCAAACAGAAACCGCTCGTGGGTAAGTAGTGTTTCTATAGCCGTGATGTCCAAGTGGGCGCGGAATTACATTCCATCATATGAGAGCCTGCCGATTCCCTGACCTTTTAATGCAGACTGCACGTCGCGCCTGACAAGCTTTGCAATCACTGAGCGTATGACAGGTGGCAACGAGGCGAAAAATCTGTCTTTAACGTGTGTCCAGCTAGCTCATTAAAAAGGGGTACAGTTGCCGCTATGGTTGTGGCAATAGTTATTTATAGCATTTGGTCCGTAAGCGTTGTCAGTGCGGTGGCCAGTGAGAATTTATTGGGTCAAACGGGCACTGCACTCGTACCGCTGGCTAAGCAGATTGGCCCAGAGATTTATATACTTGGAGTTGTTTTTGCGATACTGGATCTTGGTATGAGTTCAGTTCACTTTGGCCTAGGTATATTTAACTTATCACATGAGCTTGTCGGCCAAACGCTCTCTATCAGCAAGCCGTCTTGGATTCGATCTAAGGCATCAACACTCGCGGCTATTTTGCCAATTATCCTTCTATTTAGCTATGTCCAATGGACTTACTACAACGGCACTCCGTCATTTACCGCTCCGCTGGAATTAAATGGGGGCATTGCTGACTCCGGTGTTGGCCGGTATTTTTCCAGTACTATTACTCGTTGCCAGCCGTAAAAAGACTGGTGAAACAACTGACGCCACTGTCAGTTCAGCTGCTTCTCACCCATTGATACTTACAGCGATAGTGATTTTGTCATTCGCTGGGTTGTTGTCTTATGGGTTTGTCTTTTGGGAAAACCCCTTGTCTCAAGCATGCGAGTTGTTTGTTACAACAACTACGTTGGTGCTTATTTTTGATCAGGGGCGCAGGGGATTTTTTTCATCATCATGATCATCTGCTGTAGTTGTTGCGGCTGGGTGGTGTAGATCATTGCCTGCATCGAAGATTCAGTAGTCGAACACATCTAATAGGAAGTACTGGTAAATAAAGATCAAAGGTTATTCAGGGACGACGGCTCTGGGCTGAAGAATCGCAGCAGCGCAAGGTGTCAGTTGGGCAAACTCTCAGTCTGGAGCAGCGAAGACTATAAGTATGTACACTTTGAGCGACTGCCGACCTCGGTGTTTGACGTGCAGCGAGATCCTGATGAAATACAATAGTTATTGATTACCCAGACCATCGCTAACGACCTAAGCCTTTTTTCATTTGCCGTATTAATATTTTGAGGAACCTAGGATGCCATTAAAGACTACATGCATTGGAGCCTATCCCAAACCTGATTATGTGAAGTTACCTGACTGGTTCAACATCCCGGCTGGGCCTGACACATCAGATCCGACTAAGTTGTGGGAAGGAGCCATGAAGGCGATGGGAGCTGATGCTGAAGCCATTATTGCCAAAGGCATCGCAGAAGCGGTCATGGATCAGGTGGACGCCGGTGTCGATATTCCGACCGATGGAGAAATTATCCGTGAAAATTATATTCATTATCATTGTCGACACTTGAATGGATTTGATTTCGTTAACCTCACTAACAAGGAGGTTCGTGGAGGCACATATTCTGCAAATTTGCCAACCATTGTTTCAAAGGTAACGCTCAAGAAAACCTTTCTGGCTGCTGAGTGGAAAAAGGCTCAGCAGTATACTGACCGACCTTTGAAAATAACACTTCCAGGCCCGATGACCGTGTCAGATACGAATGCAGATGCATTTTACAACGACTCCAAAAAACTCGGTGCTGATATCGCGGATGCACTCAATCAGGACGTTCTTGAACTGGCTGCAGCGGGATGTCGGCATATTCAGATCGACGAGCCTTTGTTCGCACGTAAGCCAGGTGCTGCACTTGAATTCGGTTTTGAAAATCTAGAAAGAGCATTCCATGGGTGCCCAGATTCTGTCACACGAACAGTGCACATGTGCTGTGGATATCCCGATCGACTGGATCATCCGGATTACCCTAAGGCTGATCAGGACGCCTATATTCAAATCGCTGATGCTGCAGAACAGTCTTCGATCAATGCAATTTCATTTGAAGATGCGCATCGACACAATGACCTTAAGCTTCTAGAACATTTCGTCAACACATCGGTCATTTTCGGATCTGTGGCGATTGCAAAAAGCCGGATCGAAACAGTTGAAGAAATTCGTGAACGGCTGGTGCAAGCACTGCAGCATATTGACAGCGACAGATTGTTGGTCGCTCCAGATTGTGGGTTGGGTTTGCTAAGTCGCGAACAGGCCAGAGGCAAGCTGGCCAATATGTGTGCTGCAGCAAAATCTCTTTAGAGTTTGGGAGGCAGAGGGGGGTAGTGGTTACGTAACCCCCCTTCCAAGCAATAACGTCATGGAAGGGAGGCTGTTAGCTATTGAATGACTCGATTACTTGTCATCTTTCACCGGCATCCACAGTTTCACCGGCTTCAAGCCAGTCAAAGTGAAGGCCTTTGGCTGTCTGGTTTGCAAAACCTTTCCAGTAGGTGTGATTGTCTGTGAAATTGCCATCATCATCAGTCGAGTAGACACCTTCGTTTGAATCAGGAGTTAAATCGAAGTAGGCTTCACTGGCACTATCGCTCTTCAGATGCCCGTCCATCCAAGCAGTTGCAAAGTGCTGGAGGATGTTGTTCATTCTCACCGTGTCCCAAACTGGATCAGCGTAGTGCCCGAACGGAGCGAAGCCCAGCGTCGCATTAGGTGCGTAGCTCTCTGCTGGAGCTGGCATTGGAGCCGCTGCATTATGGTTAGCATTTTCGAACGTCAGCAAACCGCGGTCAACGTTGACCGATTCTTCCCACATAGTTAACACACCGCCTTCATACAGGGATGTAGAGTCTTCTGATCCAGCCACATACAACAGCGGAATCTGAACACCTTTCAGCGACTCTGCATCGAAGAAGCTGAGGTTGCGGCCCCAAGGAGCGATAGCAATCGCCGTTTTGACGCGGGGATCTGGAAGAGTGTTGTGCGTGTCGCTTCCTGACTGATGAATGCCGAGTGTGCCGTAAGGTGGGCTGAAAGGATAGGCAACAGAGGCCTCTGTGACACCGCCACCTGCTGTGATGACAGCGCCATACGCGCCCATGGAATAGCCAATTATAGCGGTATTTTCTGTGTCGACCAATCCGTTCAAAAAGCTTGCTGAGTCATTGTTCAATCGAGCAACTTCATTGAGCACGAACAATTGATCTAATGATCGGTTGCGCAATGTTGAACCGAATGCTGCCTGAGTTCGATAAGTGGAATCAGTGTGGTCAATGGATGCGACTACATACCCTTTGGATGCTAGGTTTTCTGCCAGGTGTGATAGCAGAAAGCGATTACCTGGGTAGCCGTGGGAAATAATGACTAATGGAAAAGCGCCGGAATTGATGACCGGTGCCGCCCAAAGTGTAGCTTGTCCGATTAAGTCGACTTCGGTGGTGGCGTCTCTTAAAAATGCGCGAACAGCTTTGCTGCCTGTTGCGCCTGGGTAAGACGGATACCACATCTGAACTTCAAGTTCGCGATTGTAGGTGGGTAGTGGGTCTGGCGCTTCTACAGATGCATCCAATGCCAGTACGTTTAGCTGATCAGGATTGATCATTGTTAGGGGGCGTGTGCCTACCTCGTAGTCGCCATACGCAGCCAATTCAGGAGCGTCGGGTCGTTGTGTGTCTATTCTGTTTTCTGCCATAGCGTGGCCGGCAAATAATTGAGTGACTAATGCCAAGCCGAGAGCTGGCTTGGAACGAAAAATCAGTGACATTTGTGGCAATCTCCTATGCAGTGTCGAGCAATAATAATACACGTTGAGAGTTACCTGGCAACTACAAGCTGACTAAAGAAATTTGGAGTGGCTTTCAAGCGGTGTCAACCAAAAGCGGCGTTATGCGTTTTAAGTGTCAGAACTCATTGCACAAAGGTCGGACAGAATTTTTTCTTTATGTGTCTTGAGCATCATGTGGAATATTCACTAAGTCTGATTGGATTGACATCCTCCTCTCCCTGAAGGAAGTGGATTCCTACGGCGTTCAAGCTAATGCCCGAATCGCTTCGCTGGGTTCCTGCTTCGTAGGAGCTGCCTGATTCACACCAAGGTGCAACTCAGGTCTTGCATCTCCTCCACCGGCCATCACGGCGTGTCCCGCCGCTAAGATATTGTTTGCTGCATTTATATCGGCATTCTGAGTATGATCACGGGACACACAGCAGAAGTTTTCTTGCGTTTGACGATTCTCTTGCGCTACGTGACCACAAACTGAACCCTGTTGACTCGTGTACTGAGGCGGTACGACAATGAGATCACCGCCAGCCCAGTTCAGCTTGTAGCTCAATTGGCGACGAAACGCTCCCCAACCTTGATCCAGAATAGCCCGGTTGCGACCGGATTTAGCCTTAACGTTTTTACCAGGCACCTGCCAAGTTCCCGATGCCGAACGGGACATATTACTGACCTTCAGACCTTCGATATACACCATTGTGTGATTTTTGCTAATGACGTGTGATGTCTTATGTAGGTAGTCTGCTCGTCGGGCAGCAATTCGGCGGTACAGGCGAGCTATTTTTTGTGTCTACTTTTTCCAGTTACGCGAGTAATTGACTTTACGAGCCAACGCTCTTTGTGCTTTTGCCAACTGTCGTTGATGTTGTGCGGAACTGTGCTTCGGTAGATGAAGAACCCCGTCACTCTAGTGCTGCAAATATGACAACGCCCATGTCCACACCGATCGCTGTTGTTGACGAATGTACCGGCGCTTCAACTTGTCGTGCCGTTTGAATCGACCCCCCCACTTCCCTGCGTGCTAACTAACCGTGATATTACGTAGCAAGCCAACAACATTCCGGCTATTTCGATAGCGTATCCACCCCAATTTGGGTAGAAAAAGTCGGCTGGCGGCTTGATCGAGCTTAAACTGTTTGGGGTCAGGAAAGCGAAAACTATATCGCTGAACTTTATTTTTGAATCTGGGAAATGCTGAGCGCTTAGCAAAAAAATTCTGATAGGCTCGATCAAGATCTTTGAGTGATTGCTGCAAGGCCTGCGCTGGGGCTAATTTAAGCCAAAGAGTGTCATCGTCTTTACGCCAGAGGGTGAGCTTCTTACACAAGTCCGGATAGCTGATGTACTTTTTTCCGGCTTGATGATTACCTTTCTTGAGCGCTAGTGCCTTGTTATAGACAAACTGGGACTGGCCTGCAAACTGGCACAGTTGACTTGTTTTCTCGCCATTGAGACGTAGTTTGAGTTTATAAGCCTGAAGTCGTTCCATCACATTACTATACTCGTACGAGCACAGGAGATGACCTTGGCTTTATCACTAGTACTGACATTATAAACAGTTTCTAAATTGATAACTCATATTCTTTGGCCCTACGCAGGTACTACTCTAAGTACAGGAGAGGCTTCGCCTCTCGCGCTATCCATCCTCGCCCTGAACGACGAGGCTTTCGGTGCAAAATTGGTAAAAAAGCGAATGCACCTCACGGCTAGCCGTCACCGGCTTGAAAAACAAATTACCATTACGCCGAGAGTGTTGTTTTCGCCGCTAATCCCGTATAGCAAACGCAAGGCATTTATAATGGGTTCCTTGATTACTGTCGTGTGCTCAACTTCTTTGCACTCTGAGCAACGACTTTCATACCACGCTACGCCATTTAAGTCATTAGTGCCTTCCTTGGGTGAATCGGGCAACAACCCGTCGAGCCCCAATCAGGGTGCTATAAATACGGTTTAACGACGCGTAGCGGCGGCACACTACCTCGATGGTTTGTCAGCAATGGTTGAAGGGCCAAATGCTCGGTACATCAGCAATCGAATTTTTGAAGACAGTGCCCAGAACCTATTTTCTGAAACAGGGGTTATTCAGTGGGCCTATAACTGGTGTCAATTCGTCGATCACACCATAGGCCTTCGAGAATTAGGATCCGAAGCTATAAACATCACGTTTGATCCAGCTGACATACTCGATTTTGTGGAGTTGCGAGATGCTGAAGGGCAGCAGCTAGAGCTGGGTTCAGATGCTGAGGCCGTTGTAGGGATACGACGTACAACCCTTGCGGCGCGACTTAAAGCCCTATGTGGAGATATCGATACAATTGATGCTTTGGTCGGCATGGTGTCCGAACCACAACTTACTGGAAGTTCTCTTGGTGAGTTGCAGCATGCAATCTGGAGGCAACAATTTGAAGCTTTGCGTGATGGTGATCGGTATTTTTTTGCCTGGAACAAGTCGCTGAAAAAATCAAAGCGTGTACTGTTGTCTTTGTTAGATCTGGATTGGCGTAAAACGCTGGCTGACGTCG
>JBLHWG010000074.1:0-17334 GCA_047629055.1 Halioglobus sp. | reverse complement strand
TTCTCAATATAGTGTTGATAGTCGGGTTCAGAGACTAAGGCGTCGACGGGCTCTGGGCCGTTTCTGGTTATTATGTAGCGTATTGAGCGACCACTTTTGGGTAGTTTTCTGGCCGCCTGAATATGCGGAGGCACATTCTTCTGGTACTCGTCCAGTGATCGGCGAATGCGCTTTTTATAAATTAGTTGCTCGTTTAATTCGCCTTGGCGTAGAGCAATCGCAGTATCTCGAACAAACTCTTCAAACGGTAGGTTTTGAAATACACGCCGAAACAACTCGCGCTGAAAGTTGCGAGCCAAAGGCGTCCAATCGGTTCGAGCAGCCTCCAGACCTTTTACAATAAGGGTAGGGGCATCCCTGCCCGGGGTTGCGATAAGCCCTGCATAACGCTTTTTACTGCCAGTGGGCATGCCTCTGATGGTTGGCATCAAGAATCGGGTGTAGTGAGTTTCGTATTCCACCTCAAGATGGGATTCAAGTTTCCATTGCGTTAGTAATTCGTTTGTCCACCATTTATTGAGCGACGTCATTAAACTGTTGCCGACCTTATCGCAAGCCAAAGCGTCTTTTTGTTCACCAATGAGTACGAAGACGGAATCGGTGTCGCCATAGATAACTGCGTAGCCTTGGTCTTCTATCCAATCGCGCGTCTTGGTAATTATCTCGTGCCCACGTCGGGTAATGCTGGATGCCAGTTGTTGGCTGTAGAAGCGGCAGCCAGTGGTTCCAAGTACGCCATAAAATGAATTCATGATGATTTTTATTGCCTGAGACAAGGGCGCATTTGACGTTCGTTTGGCTTCATCGCGGGCGGCCCACAACTCTTCAATGAGACCTGGAAGAATGTGTATGCTTCTGGAGAATTTTGCGTCAACAAAACCGGGAACAGGATTATCACCAGGATTGGCAAGGCCTAATGGATCGATGAAAAACGTTCTGATAATGCTCGGGTACAGGCTTTTAAAATCTAGAACCAAAACGTTTTCATACAGACCTGGTGCTGAATCCATGACATAGCCGCCTGGGCTTCCCGGACCGTCTCTGAGATTATTGACATCCGGCGCAACGTAGCCTGCTCTGTGCAATTGGGGTAGATAGAGGTTATCGAAAGCTGCAACGGAGCCGCCTAATCTGTCCAACGGTAGACCCGTCAGGTTGGAGCGTTGAATGGCGAATTCCAACAAATCAGCTTTGATGAATATTTCATTAACCAAGGTGCAGTCACGTACGTTGTAGTCAGCAAGCTTTGGTTTGTCGTGTTGAAACAGGCGATTAATTTCGGCAACTTTGTCCTGATCCGTCGTAATAAGTTTGCCCACACCTAATAACTCATGCGATACGTTGTCTAGCGAAAAGCTGTCAAATGACCAGAAACCTGCTTTGAGTAAATCGATACCATCAAACACTGCACGCCCGGGAATTCTGGCAATCCGAGGAGACCCTGGATTGCCAGGCTGCAACACGGCTGCGTTTTCGCCTCCACGGCCCAGCCTGAAAGGAATGCCGAGCGAGCGACATTTTTGATCGATAAAATTTAAATCAAAATTGACGACCGCCCAGCCTGAGATGACATCTGGATCAACTTCAGCCATCCAGTCAAAGAAAGCGTTCAGTAGGTCTTTTTCATTATTGGCGTAGATGAGTTCGTAGTCTTTACGTTTCTCTGGCTCAGCGACTCCAATCATGAAAACTACAGCAACTGCTTCTTCGTCTTGGTTGTGTTGTAGCTTGGCTGCAGCTATGGAGTAGAGTGTGGTGGAATGGCCGCGTGTCTCGATGTCAATGGCGACGGTATTGAAGGTTGGGTGGTAACTACCTGGTTTTACACGGGGGCTAAGGCTGTACCTATGGTTTCCTTTTTGCGCACACGAGCCTTCGATGAGAATGGGGGCTTTGATGAATCGCTCCATCAGATAGCGATCGGCGGGTTTGATGTCAGATTCGCATAGCGTTAGATCCCCAGCACGCAATTGCTGTAAATCCCGCTGGTTCCTGAAATAGAGACCGTCCACTGGACCTCCATGAAGAAGCTGCAGTTGCAACGGTTTGCGTGTGACGCCAGGTGGCAAATGGGCTTCGGTATGTCGTTCTATAAAACAGACCGATTGCTGAGCGTTAATGATTATTTGAATTGGGCCATCTTTTGACGTTGCCCAAAAAGACAATTCAACGCCTTGAGAGGTATCCCTCCAATGTCGAGTCAATAGATAGGCGTCGATGCTCATAGGGTTAGTTTACGTTCCTCTCTTGCTGAGGCGTAAATTTATTGTGCGAGTTACCTCGTGTACCATGTTGTTCTCCCAACACCATTGGTTTCAGGTTCAAAACTACATCATGCTTCGTTACTTACCGGGTATCGTGCTCGTACAGCTTGTGACCTTTACGTTGTACTTTGTAAACCAGGAAGCATCCCTGGAGCACTTACTACTCAGGGTGGGGCTGCCAGCATTAGTGATCAGTGGGGTCACTGCTCTGTGGCTCTCCATGATCGGCAGAATGGACGCCGAACAGAGAAACTCTGCTCTGCGCGAGCAGCATGCCGTTGAGCGAACTCAACTGAACCGTGAAATAGAAAGAGCCCGTGCAGATGCGATGCTAGAGGCAAGCACAGATAGGGCTCAGCTAATGGAACAGGCTAACACTGAGCGTGAGCGCCTTGTGCGGCAAACCCACAAGCAATTGATGAAACAAGAGCGCAGTGTCAGTCGGCGGGCCAATGTTAAAGTTGGGCTTGCGTTCATGGTTTTGACAGGCTTCGGTGCGTTCATGTTGGTGTCGCAATTCATGATGCTGGGAGTTCTGATGATTAGTGCTGCTAGCGGTGCGATGGGTGGGTATTTGCTGCGCTGGAAGCAGAGCAAGCGGATGTTGGATCGGCTGGCTACCTTGTCCCCCAAGGACGCGCCGCAGTCAATCCCTTCATTGCCTAGTGAGTCCAAGGCTTTGAGTGTGCGCCAAAAACACCGCGTAAAACAGTTGGCGCCGATTGAGCTTGATGCTAATGGGAGTGTGTCGTCTAAAGTGAACGATTAGGGCGCCGCCCAGCGGATCGCCGCCCGGTGGACTCGCGAATAATTAATTGTGCTGGAATGATGTGATCAGGTATTGTGGCACATCGCGTTTGGATTTATTGATCAGCGCATCGGCTGCCAATTGACCAATTCGACGAGCTGGTAATCTTACGGTGGTTAATGGAGGTTCAATGGCCAAGGAGCCTTTGAAGTCGCCAATGCCCACTACCGATATAGTTTCCGGAATTTTGATTTTGAGTCTGGAGGCCGCGTGAATGACCAGTTTTTCGATCCCGCGCGCGATCATTAAATTCTGTATCGGGAAATAGCAGCGCAATTTTTCGGTGTGAAAGTTCAATCAGATGCTGTGCAATATCGTAGGCCCCTTGTCGATTGTCAGTACCAATACTACTCACACCAATGGCGTTCCATAAAGTAATCACTGGTATTCCACGTAGTTTGATCATCTCTATGGCCACGGGAGGATGATCTCGCCCCACGAGTGCAATGGCATCAATTCGGCGCTCGAGCAAGGATCGGACAATGCCTACTTTGCGTTCTAAATCGTAGTTGTGGCTGGCAATCAGCATGGTTCTATCGTGGGCATGCAGCTGAGCTGAGAACGCTTCGATAAGTTCTGAAAAAATGGCGTGATTGATGGTCGGCACAATCAATCCAATGGTGCCGCTCATTTTGCCGTGAAGTACTCCTGCCATTCGATCCCTGATGTAGCCCAGTTCACGCGCGGCCAATTCTATTCTTGCGCGGATAGAGGGCCGCACCACCTCGGGATTGTTGAAGTAGCGCGTTACGGTGGCACTGGATACGTCAGCACGCAAGGCGACATCAAGAATGCCAGGGGCGCCTTTTCTGGATCTGAGTCGAGGACTTCCGGAATCTTGTGGTTTTTGCAAAACATGGCCTGCAAATCCGCAACTTTGACTGATTGTGATGGAAGAATTAATTAATGTAAACGTTTGCATTTTTAGTTTCATTGGTAAATTATTCACTCTAGGTTCTTGGGATTGTAAATTTATGGAATTCTTACAATACTTTGACGGCGTCTGGCGGCGTCTTCGAGCCGACATCGTTTCTGCTGCTATTGGGTGGCACTATTGGTGGGTCGATTTTGGGTGCCACGCCAGGCTTGTCACCAACCATTGCAGTGGGATTGTTGATTCCATTCACGTTTCAACTTGAGGCCACGCAGGGGCTTATCCTGATAGGGGCGGCTTATACCTCGACCGTATCCGGTGGCGCTGTTAGCGCCATACTACTGAAAATTCTGGGGGCACCAGCGAAGGTGGTGTGAATATCATCACTGCACTGATTGGCATTTTTGCGATACCCCAGTTTATTGAAATGTGGGCCAAGGGCCGCGTTGTTCATAAAATAACAGCAGTCTCTGTGGGCAAACAGTCAATTCTTACGTCGGTCAAATTGTTGTTCAAAAACTCGAAAGCCATAACTATTGGCACTATTACGGGCTCAGTGATAGGGCTTATCCCAGGTGTTGGGGGGGGCAGATTGCAGGTCTGCTGGCGTATGATCAAACTCGCAAAATGTCTGCCGATGGCGATACATTCGGAAAAGGAAATCCTGCTGGTGTTATTGCTGCTGAGTCAGCCAACAATGCGATGGTTGGCCCATCATTAGTGCCGCTGCTTACCCTGTCTATTCCTGGTAGCCCGACAGCGGCTGTGTTGTTAGGGGACTTACTGATTCACGGTATTTTCCCTGGATCCGATCTGTTTGACAATCATCCCGAGGTTGCGTGGACGTTTATTAATTCCATGTTAATTGGTCAAGTGCTCATGGTGATTTTTGGAATTTGGGTAGTAAGCTATGCTGCGCGTGTAGCGCAGATGTCCTATCGCTGAAGCTGCAGCTCTGGACAGTGTTGAAGGCACTCCGGGGTCGGGAGCTAGGTCATGAACGAGGATGCATCGATGAAAGCGTCGCCGAATCGTCTGCAGCACTTGTTGCCGGCAACATTGGTTCTTATTTTAGCGGTGACTGTCACATGGCTTAGTTATACCCGCGAGCCAAGCGATGCGTTTCTGTTTCCGCGATTAATCAGCTCGGTGATGATTGTACTGGCAGTATGGAATTTCATACGAGCCTTTCTAGGGCTGGCCAAAGTAGGCGATGGTATTGAAAGTCAAACCATCCTACGAATATTACCCGGTGTAATCTTCATGATTGTGCTGGTTTATTTTACTGCGAAAATGCTGGGTTTTTATGTTGCGTCTTTTCTGGCATTTTTATGTGTTTACAGCCTTTACGACCCGGCCTCTCACACGGCACCGCGATCATAGATAAAACGGCTGATCATAACGGCTGTATTCATGAGCGTGATATATGCGTTATTTACCATGCTACTGAAAGTACAAACACCCGTGGGCCTTACTTCTAAGCACCACACATCATTTATGAATAAAACATTATTATCAATTGCCCTGCTAGCCGCTACTAGCGTCTTGGGTTTAAGCGTGGCATTAGCTGACGGATTTCCTGGGCGACCTATATCGGCCATGGTTTCCTATGGTGCTGCTGGTGCGACCGATTTTCAGGCACGAATCGTAACGATGATGGCGGCTAAAGAGGATTACCTGGACCAGCGAATCGTCATTATAAACAAACCTGGTGCAGGTGGTCGTGTGGGTTGGAACTGGTTTGCAAGAGAGGCAGAAAATGACGGCTACACGTTGTCAGCCTACAACGTCCCACATTTCATCGCACAGTCCATCGAAGGTGGCGTGACGTACAGTGCTGATAGTTTCGAGCCTATCGCAAACTGGGGAGCTGATCCTGCGGTTGTTATTGTTGGTGCTGTCAGCCCTTAGAACACTATTGAAGAGCTAATAGCATTTTCCCTGGCGATGTCATTGCCGGTGTTAACAACTTGTCGGATGCTTTTCGCGCACGTGAAGCTGGAAATGTGAAAATCCTGGTTGTTGCTGATGTTGCGCGTTCGACAGAATTCCTACCTGACGTACCTACCATGATGGAAGCAGGTTTTGATGTTGATAACGCATCGGTTAATTTTCGGGGTCTGATGGTTCCTGCTGGAACATCACAAGAGGTCATTGACCTCTTAGCAGAGCGAGTTCCTATGATGTTTGGAAACGCACGAGTTGCCAAGCAAATGGCTGCTGGCGGTTCACCCATGAAAATTATGTCGCGTGAAGAAGTACAGGCCATGTGGGCCAAGCGCAAAGTTACCTTGACCGAGCTATTAGCTGGACTTAAGTAAGTGTTATAGTCCGTCTAGAGAACACCAAAAATGTCCGTGCAATCAATGAATAATGATACTGAAGAAGCGCAAGTTGATGCGCTGATTGCACGGGCACGAGCGGCTCAGGCACGTTTTGCAGAAGGTGCCGATCAGGCACGTTTTGACCAGGCCGCATTAGCTGTGGCCTGGGCCATTATGGAACCTGAACGAAATCGTATTTTGTCCAACCAGGCAGTGGAGCTGACTGGCCTTGGCAACGTTACTGACAAAATCACCAAGAATCATCGTAAAACTCTCGGTTTGATTCGGGATATTCAAGGTGTCAAAACCGTGGGTGTCATTAACGAAGGTAGCCAGAAGGGCATTACAGAAATTGCTAGGCCCATTGGTGTGATTGGGGCGGTAGTTCCTTCAACTAACCCTGCTGCAACCCCAGCTAACAATGTTATCAATGCATTGAAATGTGGTAATGCCATTATTCTTTCACCGTCGCCAAAGGGCGTTGGTGTGTGTGAAACCTTGTTGTCCTATATCTACGCAGAGTTCGACAAAGTTGGTCTGGAGCACGATTTAGTATTGATGGTGCCATCGCCATCCTCAAAGATTAAAACGCAACGGGTTATGGAGGCTGTTGATCTGATTATCGTAACGGGTAGTCAGGATAACGTACGCCGAGCCTATGAATCGGGCACACCTGCAATAGGTGTGGGAGCCGGTAACGCTACCGTCATCATTGATGAAACTGCAGATTTATCGGAAGCTGCAAGAAAGATTGCAGCATCCAAAACGTTTGATAATGCAACGTCGTGCTCTTCAGAGAATGTGATTATTGTTATCAGAGCGGTGCTAGATGATTTCGTTAAAGCGCTTCACGCTCATGGCGGACGTCTGTTAGATGACGCTAATACTGAGCAGCTAAAAGCCATCTTGTTCGAAAACGGTCATCTGAATCGTCACATGATTGCCAAGGACATTGGTGTGTTCCTGGATGTCGCTAAACTTGAGGTGGCAGATAGAGACACTGCGCGTTTTGTCATTGTGCCAGGCAAGGGCATTGGTTCGCATGCTCCAGAGTCTGGTGAAAAGTTGTCCCTAACCCTGACAATGTTTGTAGTGGATGATTTTGATGCAGCGGTAGATAAAGCCCGCGACGTTCTTGCGTTTCAAGGCGCTGGGCATTCTGTAGGGCTGCACAGTGCAGATGATGAAAGGGCTATGCGATTAGGGGAGTCTTTGCCTACCTGTCGGGTCATTGTTAATCAGGCGCATTGTTTTGCTACGGGTGGATCCTTTGATAACGGCTTGCCTTTTTCGTTATCTATGGGCTGTGGAAGCTGGGGTGGAAATTCTATCGACAGTAATTTACATTACCGCCACTTCATGAACGTAACGCGAGTGGTTAGACCCATCGCTTCAAGAGAACCTGCACTGGAAGATGTCTTCGCCGACTATTGGAATTCGGCCGGACGTTGAATAGGAGCTGAAATTAATCCATGGACATGGAATCACAACAGTCAATACCTCAGTCGGTACGAGAGCTAATTGATCAACAAGCACTGGAATATGCTTCCAGTACTTTTCTGTTAGATACCGAATCTAACGCTGAACTCTCCTTTGCGATGCTCCGTGATGAAGCTATTGCGGTTAGCCAGTTTATACAAAGCCAAGGTGTGGAAGCGGGGCAAAGCGTGGCGATTGCCATGCATAACGGCCGCACCTGTGCCGTGACCATTCTTGGAATTATGTATGGAGGCTATAGAGCAGTCTCGGTTAATCTAGTTGCTGGTCGCGATGTAATTGCCTATGTGCTTAGCCATTCAGAAACAGCATTGATTCTGACGCAGTCGGAGCACTTGCCTTTAGTTAATGAGGCGCTGTCTTGTGACGCCTTTGAATCTTTGGGTTCCGCGCCTTTAATACAAGTCTTTGAGGGATATTCGGATTTAGCTGTAACGGTTGGTAAGATTAATAATACAACTATAGAGTCAGATGATGCTCTGCTTATGTACACCAGTGGTACGACTGGTAGGCCGAAAGGGGTTGTTCTGAGTCATTCTAATGTTATTGCGGGTGGTCTTAATGTGGGGCAGGGTCATGAGTTAACCGCTCAGGATCGTGCATTGTGTGTTCTACCGCTGTATCACATCAATGGCTTGTGTGTGACCATATTTGGACCCTTAGTGACTGCGGGTTCCGTAGTAATTCCCAATCGATTTTCGACTTCTGGTTTCTGGCGTTGTGTAGATACGCATCAATGTACGTGGTTTAGCGTAGTCCCCACTCAAATAGCGTATTTGTTACGTGATGCAGAGGCTCCGAAATCTCGTCCATGGTTACGCTTTGGTCGATCTGCATCGGCGCCGCTCTCACCCGATGTACATGAAAATTTCGAAACACAATTTGGTGTGCCTCTTATTGAAACCATGGGGCTGACAGAAACTGCCGCACAGATTTTAAGTAATCCCATGCCACCAGGTATTCGAAAACTGGGTTCTCCCGGACTGCCGGTGGGCGATGAAGCTCGAATTGTTGACAAGTCTTTGGTCGATGTTCCTGTGGGGGAGGAGGGTGAGTTGCTGATTCGTGGTAGTAACGTGATGCAGCGCTATTACAAAAACGAAGAAGCCACGTCAGAGGCATTGGTTCAAGGTTACTGGTTGCGCACTGGAGATTTGGCGAGAATGGATACAGAAGGGTACTTGTTTATTACAGGACGCTTGAAAGAATTGATTATCAAGGGTGGTGAGAACATCGCACCTCGTGAAATTGATGACGCTTTGTACCAACACGCCGACGTTGTTGAAGCGGCGGCGTTTGCTCGGCCCTGTGTTAATTTTGGTCAACGTGTAGAAGCGGCGGTGAGTCTTCGTAGTGCATCAGTGTTGAGTGAAACTGATCTGCTACAACTGTGTGAGGAACGTGTCGGGAAATTCAAATGCCCAGATCGCATACATTTTATGAAAGAGTTGCCAAAAGGCCCTTCAGGTAAAATACAAAGGCAGAAATTGCTGGATTTAGTCACTGCCGCTTTGTAGTTTAGAGCACTCAGTCGAGTAGCTTTTCGCGTTGGTACAACTTACTAGCGACAATAAGAAGAAGCGCTGTGGCTACCAGCGTGCCTATAACTGATAGCGCGATATGCAACGCTGGAATGGTATCTCCCAACACCGTGCTTTCGAGTAATTGATACTGGCTGAGCATGGGTAGAGGCATGGTGATTAGTGTTGATCGCACGGCGAGAAACTGCAGTATAAAGAAGGGTGCCATTGGAATTACCATCAGCAGTCCTAGATAAGTTTGAGCCTCTTTGGTACTGCGAGTAATTGCAGAGACCGATATCAGCAATGCAGAAATAAAAGGTATTAGCGGGCTTGCAAGAAAAAACGCCTTAATCACTGTTGCTCCGTCAAAACGTACTTGCCCACCCATTATTTCTACGGGAAACAGCTTGAACAACGTATAAATGCTGATGGCGGTTAGTATGCTTGAGAGTAGAACAAAGCAAACGGTTGCCAGATACTTTCCCATGACAACGGATGTTCTAGATACCGGCAGACTAAGAAGGGGTTCAAGAGACTGACGCTCTCGTTCACCGGCTGTGGTGTCAATGGCAAGGTAGAAGCCACCCATAACCATGGATATAATGAACAGAAATGGCAGAATAGAGGCCAGTATCTGACCATTAGCACCTTCGCTTGATACATCGTTTTGAACCACCTTTAATGTGTCAAATATCAGTGGGTCTATGCCGCGATGTTGCAAACGTAAAGTACTTAATGTTCGTTCATAAACTCCCAGAATAGCAGTGACTCGCCGAGCAGCTTTTGAAGAATCTTTATTGGCACTGTTAACGTGAAGCGTTAGTGGGGCCGGTCTGCCATTTCGTAAGGCGTCAGCGTAGTCATCACCTATCTCAAGAACAACGAGAACTTCTCCGTAACGTACGCTTTTTTGCACATCTTCCGGCGCATCGATAGCATCAATATTGTTGCTGTATAAAAACTCCATAAGCGTAGGAGCTTTTTCGGCATTAACGACACTCAGTGTTGTTACGTGATCAAAATCAATGGTTAGTTGTTTAAAGCTAGATACCAGTGAACCGCCCAACAATAAGGGTAAAAGCACTGGGCCAAAGAGCAAGGCGTAGAACACCGTTTGCCGATCACGCAGATTATCTACAATTTCCTTAAACATAATGACAAATAGGCTCATTGCGTGGCCTCCTTGTCCATTATTTGCGTGGATTCAACAAAGGCGTCTTCCAAATCGGTCTGGCCTGTTCGTTGAAGGATGCCGTCTAAACTATCTTCCATCGCTACAGTGCCATCAGAAATGATTGCGATGTGATCGCAAAGCGCTGCTACTTCTTGCATGATATGGCTTGAAAACAAAATGCAATGCCCATCTGCTGCAAGCTGACGAATGATCTCTCGTAGTCCCCTTGTTGCCATGACGTCTAGACCGTTGGTCGGTTCATCAAGCATCAGTGTTTGCGGGCGGTGCACAAGCGCTCTAGCTAAAGCCACTTTAGTTTTCTGCCCTTGGGAAAAACCGTTCGCTCGTCTGTCAGCGAACTTCGTCATGTCCAGTTGCTGGATAAGTTCTGCGACTCGTTTCTGCGATTCTTGCCTATTCATGCCGCACAGCCGGGCATAGTAATGAATGTTTTCGCGTGCTGTGAGCCTGGGGTAGATACCGGCGTTGTGTGGCATAAAGCCAAGATGCTGCCGCACCTGTAAGACCTCATTCGAGACGTCATGCCCATCAATGGTTGCTTGGCCTTTCTCGGGTTTTACTAACGTGGCGAGCATTCGTAGCGTGGTTGATTTGCCTGCGCCATTGGGTCCCAGCAGGCCAGTAATGCGACCATCTTCTGCAGTGAAGCTGACGGAGTCGACCGCTACGATACGTTTTTCAGATGGGCTACTACGTCGAGAGCTGCCCTGACGCTTAAAGCTCTTGTGTAGTTGATTCGCAATGATCATGGGAGTGGACCGTTGGCATCAACGAAAAAGGGTGTAACCCTTAATCGTTGCAGACAATCGATATTCAAATTCTTTACATCAGCTGTACTAACAAATTTCGCCAGCAATACCGGCATGCAGCCAAACGGTGCTTGCATATGGCCTTGATCAGGATTAATGATATGTCTGGAGTTGGATAAGGTGGGGATGATTGATTCGCCATAATCCGGCGGTGTAACTGGGTCTGCTTCTCCCGACAGGATAAGAACGGGGGCGTCTGAGACGACAGGTTCTTTGAAGTCCTTATCAATATACCCTGATGGCCAGTTTTTGCAGCTTGCCATAAGCGAGTCGATGGTACCTTTTCCCAGGTAGGTGGCAGGTTCATCGGTGTTTTCGCCCAAGCTTACATAGGGCGCATCCTCAGTGCAAATGATCGCTAGATGCATGCCGTTTGCCAATGTATTCCCCAACGATTCTGCTTGTAGTTTGGCCTGTCGGGTTAACGGTGCAAAGTTCTCGTTAATAATGGCGTCGTGCAGCATGGATGGTAGGATTGCAGCCGTTTGAGCGGAATAGGACATCAACCTTATGGTGACCGCAAGATGTTCTCTGGTGAGTTCCATCGTCGACAAGCTACCGGTTGCGATATCTTCAAAAGTGATGGACTTGGGGCTCTTGTTGAGTGAATCCAACAGCGCCATGGTTGGTTCGCTTAGGTCACCGAATGCATTAAAACAGCCCTGATCTTCTACACACCGTTTAAAGATCAGATCGAGTGCCCTTTGCGACAGGCGAGCGATATCTGGGCCAAGTGATACTGATGGCGGCACGACGGCATCAAGTGTTAATGTCCGAATCGATTCAGGGTAACGTCGCAGGTAATGCATGGCCACACGGGTACCGTAGGATATGCCGTACATGTTCCATTGACTGACACCTAACTGTTGCCTGACAAATTCTAAGTCATGAACGGCCATGCTGGTTGTGAACCAAGAGGGGTCATGTGCCAGCGATTCACGACATTCCAGGGCTTCTTGCGAAATCTTGCCAAGATCCACATCCACGCCCAGAGCAAGCGATTCAGATGCGCTCTCGCACACTAACTTCTCAGATGCTCCGGTGCCTCGTTGGTCTATCAGAATAACGTCTTGGTTTCGCATGATATGCCGGAATGCGAAAGATACTGAAGGAAAGGTTTCAATGGCTGATTGGCCAGGCCCGCCGGATATCAGCGTGAACGCATCCTGGCGATCTGATTGGCGACGAGCTGGAATATGAGCGATAGAGAGTTCAATAAACTCGCTATTTTGTGGAGTCTTACTAGCTGGGCGTGAATCCAGCTGCACGGTAAGCGTGGCGCACTGTGCGGCGAGTGATACAGCCCCAGAGCCGATAGAGCAATCGGAAAAATCCAGATTATCTGAGAGTAGTTTCTGACCAGCGGCGTAAGTTACACCTGTGACAAGGCACAAGCCAATTCCCACGAGCTTGTAAAGTAGCCGAGCCTGAAGGGTCCGCCAGGGTGAATGTGTTTGTTCCAAAGCCTTTATACGAGGTGTTTTGCGAGCATAGTGTTCGCGTGCAAAGGCTGAGCCAGTGTTCGGGACTATCTAGAGTTCTTCAAGAACATCTTCAAGTTGACGTCGGGCGTTGCCAACCCAATCATCGCGTTCAATACGTCCGGGCACGATGGAAAGTGCGCCGGCAATTTTTTCAATCTCGTGGCTTTCGAGTTCGGCCAGCTGCGAATAGCTGGTAATGCCCAAATCGTTCAAGGCCTTCTCCGTGATAGGTCCGATGCCGAAAATCTGCTTTAAATCGTCTTGATGCTCTACCGGTTCGAACTCAAAGAGGCTCGCGTTATCAGAACTTCCATCTAACATCGGATCTGCGTCGGCATCAATATCCAGTTCGCGCTGAAGCTCGTCACCGACTTCCATAACGCTGTCAAATGGATCATCTGCGTCATCCTCTGCGATGATCTCTTCATCGGGAGCGTCAACGATTTCATCGTCTTTGCTATCTGCATCGATGGCCACTGGTGCAGATGCCCAACTACCGGAGGGTTTTGGATCGCTATCGGGTAGCCGGGTAGCTTCATTGAGCTGACTGATAAAATTATCAGCAGGGCCAGATACGATAGTGGCATCGAGCACTTCCGGAGGTCCGCTAGTATTCGATGCGTCGAGATCGGTGGCGTTAATTGAGTCGCCGAAATCGAAATCGTTGTCAGTGTCGATTGAACTGTCTGAGGCAAGAGTGTCGGCGTTGGAAAGGTTGATCACTTGCTGATCTTCTTTCGAACTTACGAGTTGGAGTTTGTCTGCTGTTTTTTGCTTGCGAATGTTATCCAATTCGACTTTGACTTTGTCATGCGCTTGCTCGCGGTCGGTAATGATCTTCAATTTCGCTGAAAGAGCTGCGTTTTCTGTGCCTAATTCCCGGATCTTGGACTCGTGTTTTTGCATCAGCTGGCTAACGAGGAGCTGCGATTTTTCCAGATTTGTGCTCAGCGCTGGAATCTCTTGATTCTGGTGGCGCAAAGAGTTTAATTCAGCTTTGCTGCGTCGCTCTAGCTCATCGTAATCGTCAGAGAGCATGGCAACTTCGGATTCTGTATGAGCAACTTGGTTGCGAGCTCTAGCTAGAGCATGTCGGGTATCATCGAGTCGCCTGGCATGCGCTGCCCGATGGACGAGCCAGCCAACGGCTGCACCCAGAATTCCGGCAAGGACAAGTGCCACAAACATTTGAACAAGTAAGTAGATCACGATAGTTCTCGCACGGGTTGGACCTTAGGGCTGGCGTCAAAGTGTGGGATAATTTTGACAGCAATCCTCAGTCGAGGTAGCTTATTTCGATGCGCCGATTTCGAGCTCGGCCTGCATCCGTGAAATTGTCATCAATCGGTTGTGTCGAGCCATATCCTTTGGCAATTAAACGGTTATCTGCAACACCTCTAGAGGACAAAAAGCTGGCAACAGCTTCAGCACGTTCCCGGCTGAGTCGCAAGTTTACGGACTCTGGTCCCGTATTGTCCGTATGTCCCTCTATTCGAATTCTTGTACTAGGGAAGGCCGTCAGCAGGCGAGCTAATTTTAGGAGTGCAGCACCGCTGCCTGTAGCAAACGATGAGCTGCCGGGTTCGAAGGCGACACTGTCAGTTCCGATGAGGGCCAGAGAAATAAGAAAACTTTGAGTCTTGTTTGCAGACTCTGTAACAGCGTCTATCACTGTCACATTTTGCCGAACTGACCGTATACCTTCGATCTGTTGGATACCAGAAATCAGATTGTCGAGGGATTGTTTTCCGTCGGACGTTCCGCTGAGGGTTATATCACGTCCACTCACGCCAATATTCAGCTCGCTGAAGCCTGAATTGTTGATGTATTGCTGAGTACTAGATTTCAGTTGAGATGGGATAGACCGCAGCGTTTGAGCGACGCTGAAAGCCAGGCAAACAACCGCCGTCAGCGCTACCAGCCAAGGCCAGATGCTTCGACGTTGCACTTCGGGAAGTTCCAAATTTAGCGCGCGTTGATTCATCACAGGATGATAACACCAAGCGTCGCCGAACAGAAAGTCGCAATCGGTTTACGACGAGGTAAGAATTCACCCTATAGATTCGATCGCCAAAATAATGGCATAGATGACGGGCTTGATTTAATCCATACGCTCAGTGTCTTAAATTGCTAGAGCTTACCTTCGCCATATGTACGGAGTCTCTGTTTGGCACTTGCGTAACTATTTCCTTTTCGCTTGCCAATCTCGGTTTATCAATGATGCTGAGTTTTACTTGACCTGGCACAGCGTGTGACTTCGGATCTGGAGTCGTAATGGCCTGTGTGGATGCTGCGGCATTTTCTAGCTCTTTCAGGTGCAATGTTGCCTTGCGCACTAAAGATGTGGCTCTCAACGCCCTCTCATGTGAGCGAACTGCCAACTGGTGAGAATGCTGGGCTTTGTCTCTCAAAAAAGCCTGGTTTACAGTTTGTTGTTTGTTAAAGGTAATTAAATCTTGTTGCAATTTTTTCACTTGCGCATCGGATCGAGCTGCCCGCTCATCGAACTGCAGTGCCTGTGCATAGGAATCTTCTACCTCAGCAACGCAGTCCTTAAGTTGCTGCTGCGTGACGTCTAGTAATTTTTCTTTACGCTCGAGCTCGATGTTCCGGGATTCGTTCTCGATAAATCTGGATTTGCTTTTAAGCATGTTGAGCGAATTCGTACTAAGCTCTTTCATTGCAGTACGCTTTAATCTGCGCCCATTTCTTGCACCTGCCCAAAAGCCAGCAATTAAACAGACTAGTCCAGTTAGTATGTAATACAACAACATGCAAAGTTACTCTCGTGGAGGATTCTTCAAGTCTGTCTGAGAACCTCGCATGACAAACAGTAGAGGCGTGCTGCGCTCATAGTACAAAAAGCAGCAGAAATCAAAAGCTGGGGTCAACGGAAATGAGTGATGGATCACAAATATTAAGGTGTTTTATCGAAAACGGTGAATTTCGTTCGATTTTATCGCGGAAATGATGCGGTTGGACGACGATTTTTATCACTAACTAATTGATTCAACGGGCGCCTGCTATTCTCACGGGTGAGTCAACCAGTGAGAGAGCTTTGGATACCAACGATTACACACGAAGAATTCGATACGCGCTGAAAATTGACGACGCGAATGCGATGCGATTGATTCATCTTGGCGGAGACTCTGCCACTTTGGAGGAGGTCCGAGGATGGCGAATGAAAGAAGGCGATGGTGAGTATTTGCCTTGCCCTGAGCCCATGCTTTTAGCGTTTCTCAATGGTTTGGTCATCGAGCACCGAGGCCCTGCACCCGTCTCGCCGTATAGAAAGCCCAAAAGTGCAGAACGTTTTGACAACAATACCGTTATGAAACAGTTGCGAATAGCGTTGTCCCTGCGAACTGACGACGTCCACGACGCTATTAAGGTTGGTGGGGGAGGTTTGGGAAAAACTGAGGTCAGCGCCTTTTTTCGCAATAGCGATGCACGAAATTACCGAAGATGTGGCGACCAAGTGATGCGTTGGTTCCTCGCAGGTTTAACCATTGGCAGAAATGCTGAAGAAAGTTAGCGCTATGGCTTGAAGGTATTTTTGTTACATTGGCGTGCAGCCTCCGACTTGGCTTCCAGACGGTTTGCTGAATCTGTCGTCTAGTTTCGTGCGGGCAGGGGTCAATTAAGTGATCGATTGCCGTACAAACAGAATTGTTCGTATCGCTCACTTTTAACAACTAGTGATGTTCATACAACAGGATTTATCATGAAACTACGTTATGCAATGACCGGAGGCCTTTTGGCTGCCGGATTACTTGCTGGTGCGGCGCAAGCTCAGCAGCAGTTTATTTCTATTGGTACTGGTGGTGTTACCGGCGTTTACTACCCTACTGGCGGCGCTATCTGTCGTCTGGTCAATAAGGGACGTAAGACACACGGCATTCGCTGCTCTGCAGAATCCACCGGTGGATCGGTTTACAACATCAACACAGTGCGTGCGGGTGAACTCGAATTTGGCGTTGCTCAATCTGATTGGCAGTTTCATTCCTATAACGGCACGTCCAAGTTTGCTGATCAAGGTAAATTTGAAAAACTTCGAGCTGTTTTCTCAGTTCACGCTGAGCCGTTTACCGTACTGGCACGAAGTGGTAGTGGCGTAACTTCTTTTGAAGATCTGAAAGGTAAGCGCGTTAATGTGGGTAATCCTGGATCCGGTCAACGAGCCACTACTGAGGTGGTTATGGAAGCCTACGGCATGACTATGGACGACTTTTCAATCGCATCAGAGCTGAAAGGTTCTGAAATGGCTCAAGCTATGTGTGATGACAAGATCGACGTACTGGTTTACACCATTGGTCACCCAGCAGCTGCTATCACAGAAGTTACTAACACGTGTGATGTGGACTTCGTTGACGTCAAAGGCGCTGAAATCGATGACTTGATTACAGAAAATCCTTACTACAGAACAGCGGCTATTCCTGCTGGCATGTACAAAAACCAGGACGCTGAAGCACTTACTTTCGGTGTTGGTGCAACGTTTGTCTCATCTGCTGATGTGTCAGATGAATCTGTATACGTGGTCGTTAAAGCAGTGTTCG
>JBLHWG010000073.1:0-17531 GCA_047629055.1 Halioglobus sp. | reverse complement strand
CTTTAGTTGACTAGAGGGTTTTAAGCATCACGAATGGGGGCGGGGGGACTTCCCACGTCTGCCAATGCTTTTCCGAGTATACAACTTAGTCGAATAATTTTTCGCTTGCAAGCTCGATGTTCATACGCCTTCGAGCTACCCGCTTTTCTGTGAACTCAATAATGGTACGCATTAGCCTCAGTCCCAATTTCGACAACGGACGCGTTCGCAGATGCAGCCGTGAGTGCGCTGCCTGCCTCAAATTTGGTGCGGAAGGTACCCATTCCTCACCTCAGAGTTGACGTCAGGCATGAATACTGTGATAAATACCAGTATATGAATATACAGCCCAATTTCAGCTCCACCCTTGCTTATGCCGAGCTGCATTGCGTCTCGAATTTCAGCTTTTTGCGCGGCGCATCACGCCCTGAAGAGCTCATAGACACGGCGGTAAAGCTAGGGTACTCAGCACTGGCCATCACCGATGAATGCTCCATGGCAGGCGTTGTGCGGGCTTATGGGCGCATGAAAGAGCTGGCTAGCGATTCTCCCGTGGCGCCGGGCAAGATTACTGACAATGTCATGACGCAATCCAGCTTCAAGCTCATTGTCGGTAGCGAGTTTGCGCTGGATGACGGTTTTCGGTTAGTGGCACTAGCGCGCAACCTAGCCTCCTACGCCAGGCTCTGTCAGCTCATCACAACGGCGCGGCGGGGTGCAGACAAGGGCAGCTATCACATCACATCAAGTTTGCTGGAGAACGCGGGGTTGGACGATTGCTGCCTGCTGTTGGTGCCACCCTACCTGCCAGGCAATCGTAAGGAGCTTGATCAATGGTTCTCATGGTTCAAGGCACTTGGTCCACACACCTTTCTTGCCCTGGAGTTGCACTACGGTAGCTACGACCAGAAACACACTCATTGGATCATCGATGCTGCAGATCGTCATGAAATGCCTGTGGTTGCCGCAGGTGATGTGCACATGCATGAGCGCAAACGCCGCGCCTTGCAAGACGTTCTCACCTGCATCAGAAACAACTGTTCGCTTGATACCGCTGGGCGCCTGCTGTTTCAAAATGGTGAGCACTATTTACGCGATGTTCGGGCTCTGTGCTCTATTTATCCAGAACAAGCACTACAAAACGCCTCTGATGTAGCCGCACTGTGCACCTTCGATTTAAGCGAACTGGATTATCAATACCCTCGTGAAGTGGTACCAGCAGAATTTACATCACAGCAATACCTCAGGCAATTAGCCATGGACGGTGCCAAATGGCGCTGGCCAGACGGCCATAGTGATGATGTTCAGCAACAAATTGAACATGAGCTATCACTTATTAGCTACATGAAATACGAGTCTTATTTTCTAACCGTACATGACATCGTAAACTTCGCTCGTGGGCAAGGTATTTTGTGTCAAGGTCGTGGCTCAGCAGCCAACTCTGCCGTGTGCTTTTGTCTCGGTATAACAGAGGTAGACCCATCACGTACTCGCATGCTGTTTGAACGCTTCATATCCAAAGAGCGTAACGAGCCACCCGACATCGATGTCGACTTTGAACACGAGCGTCGTGAGGAAGTCATTCAATACATTTATGCCAAATATGGTCGCCATCGCGCAGCCTTGGCAGCCACAGTTATTACCTACCGTAAACGCAGCGCTATTCGCGACTTGGGGAAGGCTATTGGTTTCACTGAAGACCAGATAGATGCCTTGTCAAAGTCGCTTGCGTGGTGGGATGGCACCAATATGATCGAAGAACGCCTTGAGGGTATGGGGTTCGATCCACAAAGCCCCATCATCAAACGTTTCACATGGTTGTTACAACAACTACTGGGCTTTCCGCGCCATCTATCCCAGCATGTTGGTGGCTTTGTTATCTCTGATAAAGACCTTTGCACTCTAGTGCCAGTTGAAAACGCTGCCATGCCCAACAGAACCATCATTCAATGGGACAAGGATGATCTAGAGGAACTCGGTTTACTCAAAGTCGATGTACTTGCTTTGGGCATGCTCACAGCTATCGCCAAATGCTTTACCTTGATAGAACGTTATCGAGGTGTTCGCCATAGCATGGCAACCATTCCAGGGGACGACACACCCACCTATGACATGATCTGCCGTGCTGACACGGTCGGTGTGTTCCAGATTGAATCACGTGCGCAGATGTCTATGCTGCCACGCCTGCGGCCCCGTAACTACTACGACCTAGTAATAGAGGTCTCTATCGTCCGACCTGGCCCTATACAAGGCGGCATGGTTAATCCCTACCTGAAACGTCGCCAGGGTATTGAACCGGTCACCTACCCCAATAAGGATCTGGAAAATGTACTTAAACGCACGCTCGGCGTGCCTGTTTTTCAAGAGCAAGTCATGGAAATTGCCATGGTCGCCGCAGGTTTTTCGGCAGGACAAGCCGATGAACTGCGCCGCTCTATGGCGGCCTGGCGCCGCGGCGGGCAAGTCACACTGTTTCATGATCGTGTGGTAGGCGGCATGTTGACAAAGGGCTACGACCCGGAATTTGCAGAAGCCATCTTCCGCCAGATAGAAGGCTTTGGCGAATACGGTTTCCCTGAATCACACGCAGCAAGTTTTGCCTTATTGGTTTATGTCTCGTGCTGGCTTAAATGCCATGAGCCTGCCGCCTTTCTGTGCGCCATGCTTAACAGTCAGCCACTCGGCTTTTACGACCCCTCTGATTTAACTCAGGATGCCAGACGCCATGGTGTAGTGGTTTTACCCGTCGATATCAACGACAGTGAATGGGACCATGCTCTGGTAAACCCACAGAAGATCAACAACGCCACTCACATCCCACCACCATTGGGCGCTCAGGTACAAAACACCAAAAACCCCTTGCCGCAAGGAGCTGTGCGGCTGGGATTGAGACTGGTCTCTAAACTCTCGGTAGCGGGAGCCAACCGGATATTGACAGCGCGAGCTAATGGCCCGTTTAGCAGTGCTGGCGATCTCGTTCGTCGAACCGGTATCAACCAAGGCGATCAACAGTCGCTGGCCATTGCCGGTGCGTTGGAGAACATCAGTGGTGATCGACATCAGGCGCAATGGGATCTACTCGGTGTCGAAGCACTACCTGAACTACTCGCTGATGCCTCGGCAAACGAACCAGCTCTACCTTTACCCCCACCCACCGATGGCGAGAACACCGTCGCCGACTACATGAGCGTGGGCCTGACCCTTAATCAGCACCCACTCTGTTTACTGCGAGAGAAGCTAAAACAGAAACGCATCATGGATTCATTAAGCTGGGCCGCTGTCCCGCACGGGCGTATGGCTCGTCTGGCAGGCATTATCAAGGTACGTCAGCGCCCGGGCAGCGCCAATGGCGTGGTGTTCCTGACCATTGAAGATGAAGGTGGGCCAATGAATGTCATTGTCTGGCAGCAGGTGGTCGAGCAATTCAGGAAAGAGGTATTAACAGCAAAAATGGTCTCTGTCTATGGGCTAACTCAACGCGAACAAGGTGTTGTTCACCTGGTGGCGCGCAAGATAGAGGATCTGACCTGGATGCTGGGTGAGCTGAATACGCAGTCAAGAAATTTTCATTAGGACTAGACTCAATACCATCAGAACACAATCGAGACCCACCCAATGACACACGATCTCTACCGAGATGACAGCTACCTTAAAAACTGCGATGCCACCATCACAGCCATTACAGAGCAAGGTGTTGAAACCGATCAAAGTGTTTTCTACCCTCTGGGTGGAGGTCAGCTAGGCGACACAGGCGTCATGGTGCTAAAAGACGGCACACGCTTAACCATCAGCGACACGCGTAAAGACAGAGAGACAGGACGTCAATTCCACATTGTAGAAAATTCTGATACCCAATCACCTGACGCTACACCTTCTCCTGACGCAGCCCAATCGCTCAGCAATATCCTATCAGTGGGGGACGCTATTAACCTGGAGCTGGACTGGGAACGCCGATACAACATGATGCGCTTTCACAGTTGCCTGCACCTGCTCTGCTCATTAATTGATGCATCGGTTACCAGCGGTTCTATTCAGGTCGATCGCGCACGCTTAGATTTCGACTTAAAAGACCCTATCGATAAAGATCCCATCACCGAAGCTCTCAACGAGCTCATGGAGCGCGACATTCCCATGAGCTCACGCTATATCACTGATGCAGAACTAGACGCACAACCTGAGCTGGTTCGCACCATGTCCGTACAGCCTCCACGCAATGCTTCCGGCACTATTCGACTGGTGGAATTTGCTGGGGTGGATCTACAACCTTGCGGCGGAACTCACGTTGCCTCTACCGCGGAAATCGGTAGAGTGCTGGTGAAAAAAATCGAGAAGAAAGGCAAACAGAATCGTCGTATTACGTTGGTGTTTGAATAATCCAGGCTAGGATTTCAGCGCATCAAAGCCAGGCCATGCAGCTGCGGCCTGGGTAATCATCGCCATTTCATCGTCATCCAATTCAATGGAACCTGCCATTGCGTTAGATTTCGCCTGCTCCACATCTCGCGTTCCTACTAATACATGACTGACCCCCGGCTGATTGAGTGTCCAGGCAAGTACCAACTGTTCAACGCTGACATCTCTATCGCGTGCTAATGATTTAATAGGTGCAAGCACAGCCTGAATGGCCTCGATAGCTCGTGGTGCAAATCGTGGGTTACCTATACGTAAATCCCCTTTCGCAAACTGTCGTTTTGCGTCAATTTTCCCCGTTAATAAACCCTGTGCAATCGGTGAATAGCAAAGAAATCCTAAATCATGTTCTTCACAGACGGCTAAGTTGGCCGAATCTTGCTCTCGATCCAACATACTGTACTTTTCTTGATCGGTAGCAAGACCTCCTAGCTGCGCCGCTACCGCTAGCTGCTCTGCAGACTCATTGCACAAACCCCAGGCACGAATAAGTCCTTCTTTTTTCAATGCCTCAAAAGTTTCCACGACTGACTCAATACCGGTTTCAGGATCTGGCCAATGAGTTTGATACAAATCAATGTAGTCGGTACCCAACCGTTGCAGGCTTTGTTCTAATTCCCACCGAATAGAGCTTGGTTCTAGTGTCCTACAAATTCGCTTTCCTTCACTCTCAGCATGCAGTGTTGGTGTTTCTATATCCCATCGTAGTCCACACTTGGTCGCCACGATTATGTCTTCACGTGATCGTCCTTGAATGGCCCTACCTACGATGTCTTCGGACAATCCAAAGCCGTAAACCGCGGCAGTATCGATAAAATCTACGCCTGCATCGAGTGACGCCTCAACAGCGGCAACCGATGCTTGCGCATCCGATCCGCCCCACTTCCAACCGCCGATAGCCCATGCACCAAACGCTACGACAGACGCCTGCATTCCATACTTACCTAATAATTTTTTTTTCATTACTTCAGTCGTTTGATAACAGGTTGTTCGTATTCAATATGAAATTCGTCGACCACCCGACCAGCAGAACACGTCGATTCAGTCGTTGCCACGTGGTACAAAGCTTCACCTTCATGCACTAAAGGAAGCTTGGTAATACCAATCAACACACCCGACACTGGACTGATGACCGGCTGTTCTGCTTCTCCAAAAGGATCGGAAATATACCCCAGCACCATGTCTTTCTCGACAATGCCGCCCAACGGTAATCGTGAGCGTAAGATGCCACTTTGCGGTGCTCGCATCCAGACGCTATTGTTGGCGATCCAGGTTTTATTGCTGCGCTCAACCGTTTTGCTAGCAGACAACATGTGCAAATGTCGCATTACCCGTAAAATACCTTGCAGGCCTGCTCGAATAGCAACTTCATCGAAGCGCAAAGCTTCACCCGCTTCGTACAGCAGCACGGGCAAGTGGCCTGCAGCATCTCGCAAAGTGCCGCTACGCGTTGCAGAATCCAGCAGGATAGGAGGGCCAAAAGCCTTGGCTAGCGCTAGCATTTCCGGATTTTCTTCCAGATCTACCCTAATTTGTGGAAGGTTGGCTCGCCCTTCTGCAGCGGTGTGCAAATCGATACCGTGCGTACACTTCAGCACTATTTCTCTCATCAAAGTGTCTGCCAATCGGGCAGCCATTGAGCCCTGCCCTGAGCCTGGAAACGAACGATTCAAATCACGTCTATCGGGAAGGTATCGGGATTGGGAAACAAACCCGTAAACATTCACCACAGGCACAGCTATCAAAGTCCCCGACATTCTGTTCAAGGCCTTAGTGGCTAATAAACGCCTGATGATCTCAATGCCATTGATTTCATCACCGTGAATAGCCGCGGTGACGAACATGATGGGGCCAGCATGTTTGCCATTGATAACGTGCACCGGCATCTCTACCGATGTATGTGTGTATAGCGGTGGTATCGATAAATCCACGTATCGACGATCACCAGGCTCAATGGTCGCACCACCAATAGTAATTGGCTTATTTTTAACTAATTCTCTTGCCATGAAATTCGATGCCTAATCAAACTTACCCTTTCGAGCCTCGCGTCTTGGTGTTTCCAGGACGCGCATTTTTTTCAACTTCTTCAATGATAATTCCGGCAACATCCTTGCCACTTGCGGTCTCTATACCTTCAAGCCCTGGTGAAGAATTCACTTCCATAACTAATGGACCACGATCGGATCGTAATAGATCAACACCTGCTACTGACAAACCCAGAGTCTTCGCAGCATTGACTGCGGTAGCACGCTCCTCCCGAGTGATTTTCACAAGGCTGGCAGAACCACCTCTGTGCAAGTTGGAGCGAAATTCACCCTCAGCGGCTTGGCGTTTCATTGCTGCAACTACCTTCCCCCCAACCACTAGACAACGCACGTCAGCACCACCAGCTTCCTTAATAAATTCCTGCACCAGAATGTTGGCCTGCAAGCCCATAAACGCTTCAATAACCGACTCTGCCGCCTTTGTGGTTTCGGCCAGCACTACACCAATGCCTTGCGTGCCTTCCAAGAGTTTTATCACGACAGGTGCTCCACCCACCATTTTGATGACGTCTTTACTATCACTGGGCTTGTTGGCAAAACCTGTAATCGGTAAACCAACGTCTTTGCGTGACAGCAGTTGCAGTGCGCGTAATTTGTCGCGAGATCGAGCTAGCGCCACAGATTCAATTAACGTGTAAACACCCATCATTTCGAACTGCCGCAATACGGATGTGCCGTATGCTGTTACCGAGGCTCCAATACGTGGAATAACAGCGTCTATACCAGTTAGCGGTTTACCTTCCAGATGCACACTCGGTTTCCTAGACACGATGTTCATATAACAACGCAATACATCGATGACCTGGACTTCATGGCCACGCGCTTCTGCAGCTTCGATCAAGCGACGCGTTGAATAAAGTCTGCGATTACGCGACAAAATGGCAATTTTCACGGCACAACTCCTTGGGTAATACCAGCATACAAAGTACGGGCAGACATTCTTCCCAATGAAAACGATAAGGACGGGTCTACGTGAATTCCGGGCACCATGGCGGTTCTGCCCAACAACATACGAAATAGCATATCGGTACGCTGGGATAAAGTCATTTCGATAGTACGCGTATGTGAGCCTATCTTTAGCTCGGTTTCAATGAAGTACCGATCACCAGCATGGCCTCCAGAGTCAGTAACCCGGCGAACATCGATCAGTTGGGCTTCACAACGGCAGACTATGCTGACATTTCTCTGCACGGGCTGAACGCTGAATGTCAACCAATCCTGGCCACCATTTTTCTTTGTTTGCTGAATATCAAAGGCATGAATCGCTGACGTTCGGGCACCAGTATCTATCTTGGCTTTGATTGCAGGCAAACCTAATTGCGGCAGACTAACCCACTCACGCCAGCCAATGAGCATCGTTTCAGGGCCTTGGCTAGGGCTTGAGTTCCACCCTAAATCAACGACTGAATCCGGGGCTAAATCCTGTCCCTTTGAACTTTCGGACAGTTCGTTCCGTGTCATGCGGAATTACTCGGTTTAAAACTCAACGAGCTAGTATTCTCAGGCAAATTAGTCGATGAACTCATGCCATCTCCACGATCAAAGTTGCGCTATTGTCGCACGCTCTTGTAGTAGAGGTCTGCAGAGATTGATTCCTTAAGAACTACGTGTGCATTGGGTATGTCGTTAGATAAGGCCCGAGCACGCGCCTCTTCTAGGGTGTGCCCATGATCTAGCCATCGTTGAATGAGCCGCGCCTCTAGTGTGGAAAGCGGCACTTCGAGCATCAAACTACTATCAAGCATTGCGATGATTTCGCACCAAACTGGTCTGCCCAGTAACAGATAATTGCCTTCCACCACCGCTATGCTGTGCTGTGTGGTTATCTCCTGGGCTGCATTTCGAGCCAGATCTAAGGTGCGATCAAATACAGGTACATAGACACTTTGCTCAGATTTGATCGCTATTCGCCTCAGTAAACTGACAAACCCAGCAACATCAAACGTCGGCGGCGACCCTTTGACAGATCGTGTCCCGAGAATATCGAGCACCTCATTATCCAGATGAAAACCGTCCATAGGAACAACAACGGCTGATTCGTCCTGAGCTGCGAGTCTTTGATTCAACAGCTCCACCAGACTGGTTGCCAAGGTTGATTTCCCCGAACCCGGAGCACCTGCTATTCCGATCAATACGCGCGTTCCGACAGCAGAATTGGCCCTTAAAGCCAAAATTTGATCAGTAATCAGCTCTAGGGAATCTAGATACAGCCCGCTTGGACTCGCCCCAGCGATAGCCGAATGGCTACTCAGACCGTTGTCGTCAGTACCGCTTGTCACGCAGTTTCAGCTTCAGTTTCAGGCGGTTCAATGGCACCGGTCATAAAAGCCACTGCGTCTGACATGCTGTGGTCCTTGGGCCGGATTACGCATAAACGCTTACCCAGCCTATGAATGTGTATTCGGTCAGCAACTTCAAACACATGCGGCATGTTGTGCGAGATAAGCACTATGGGTATGCCTCTGCCGCGCACGTCCTGAATGAGTTCGAGTACTCGCTGGGATTCCTTTACTCCTAGCGCAGCCGTTGGTTCATCCATTATGATGACGCGCGAACCAAATGCTGCAGCCCTTGCCACAGCAACACCCTGCCGCTGCCCTCCTGAAAGGGTCTCTACAGCCTGAGAAATATTTTGAATAGTCATAAGACCGAGCTCTGTGAGCTTCTCGCGAGCTTGGTCTTCCATGGCTTTTCGATCCAGCATACGCAACCATTTGCCAACGCCAGTTTTTTTGCGAATCTCACGTCCTAAGAACATATTGTCAGCAATCGACAAGGCTGGTGAGAGTGCAAGGTTCTGGTAAACGGTTTCAATGCCCGCATCGCGTGCCTGCATGGGGGACTTGAACATTATTGGCTGACCATCGAGGGTGATCTCGCCCGCATCAGGCACAACAGCACCGGATATGGCTTTTATCATGGTGGATTTTCCAGCGCCGTTATCACCTATAACAGCCAGAACTTCCCCAGCGCGCAGATCAAAATCTGCGTTATCTAGAGCAACGACACGCCCAAAACGTTTGACCAAGCCGCGCGCCTGCAGGACGATTTTGGGTTCACTCATGAGGACACCCGCCGAATCCATTGATCGATGCCCACCGCTAGAATGATTAAGCAACCGATGGCAAAACGTTGCCAGAGAACGTCAACACCGGCAATTTTCAACCCCGAACTGAAGACACCCACAATCAGAGCACCGAACAAAGCACCCAAAATTGAACCTCGACCACCAAATAACGACGTGCCACCGATAACCACAGCGGTAATGGAATCCAGATTAGCATCGTAAAAACTCTGAGGACTGACAGAACCCACACGCCCTATGGACACCCAAGCGCCAACACCGCAGATAAAGCCTGCTAGCGCATAAACAGAAACGAGCAGGCGATCGGTCTGGATGCCGGCAAGCTCTGCAGACTCCTTGTCATCCCCTACAGCATAAACATGCCTGCCCCACGCCGTGTTGTTCAGCATGAACCACAGCACCAAAAACATGATCACCATCAGGAATGATCCGTACGTAAACACAGCCCCCCCAACGGAGACCCGTTCACCGAAAAACTTGAGTGCTGGTGCAATTTTGTCGATATCTTGACTACGGATTGACTGGGATCCGGAGTACCAGATGTTCAACGCAAAAAAGACGTTCCATGTGCCCAGAGTTACTATAAACGGGGGCAAACGTAGCATGGTGACTAACAGACCATTGATCATTCCACATAGCGTCCCAATGACGAAACCTGCTGGAATCGCTACAGCTGCTGGCACACCAAGCACCACCGCGAACTTCCCGGCCACCACTGAGGCCAACACCATAATGGCCGCCACGGACAGATCAATACCGGCAGTAAGAATAATTAGAGTTTGAGCACAGGCTAGGAACCCTATGATCGTTACTTGTTGAATAATCAGCGATAAATTAAACGCTGTAAAAAAACGTTCGCCAGCAATAAAGCCGAAGGCTGCAACGCTGACAAAAAGTATAATTATGGGCACCATCGCCGGTGCACCATGCAGAAAATGCTGGAGGTGCTGTAGCGGTCCGCGGCGGGATTCGAATTGGGCAACTTTCTCAGTTGCAGCAGTGTCGCTCATGTAAGCATGATTCTCAGCCGTAATAGGATCACCACAACCGTCGCATCAGCTGATACGACGCATGAGGGCGACCGTAGCCGCCCTCAAAACGTGACCCGAAGGTTAAAACGTACTAAATACCTAATTCTCTAGCTCGAGAATTAACCCCAGCAGCGAGCAGTGCCCTCAGCAGTGTCAATAGACTCTACGCCTTCAACTGGCGAATCAGTAACCAGTGATACGCCGGTGTCGAAGAATTCCAAACCTTCAGTAGGCGCAGGCACAGTGCCGTCAGCCGCCCAGGCAGCAATGGCTTCTACACCTAGTGAAGCCATCAGCAAAGGATACTGTTGCGAAGTTGCACCGATAACGCCGTCTTTAACGTTCTCAACACCTGGGCAACCGCCATCGACAGATACGATCAGAACTTTGTCTTCACGACCAAACGCTTTCAGAGCTTCATATGCGCCAGCAGCTGCTGGCTCATTGATGGTGTAAACAACATTGATGCCCGGCTCTTGGATCATCAGGGACTCCATAGCTGTACGACCACCTTCTTCGTTGCCAGCAGTAACTTCATTGCCGACGATGCGAGGATCAGTTTCATCACCCCAACGGCTTGGATCTACCAAATCAATGCCAAAGCCTTGCAGGAAGCCCTGGTCGCGCAAAACGCCTACTGACGGCTGGCTAGCAGCTAGGTCGAGCATAGCGATCTTAGCGTCAGCTGCTTTGTCGCCTAGCTGACCCGCAGCCCAAGCACCAATCAGCTCACCGGCTTTGAAGTTATCCGTTGCGAAAGTTGCATCGGCAGAATCGATAGGCTCGAGAGGTGTATCTAGTGCGATAACCAGAAGTCCAGCATCACGTGCTTGCTGTACAACCGGCACGATAGCCGCAGTGTCTGAAGCGGTCAGCAAAATACCTTTGGCACCTGAAGCAATGCAGGTTTCAATGGCTTGTACTTGAGTTTCGTGGTCGCCGTCGATCTTACCGGCATAAGTTGACAGCTTGATGCCAAGCTCTTCAGCTTTAGCTGTTGCGCCTTCTTTCATTTTTACGAAAAACGGGTTGGTATCCGTTTTAGTAATGAGGCAAGCGCCGATCTCATCTTGAGCGATAGCTGGTGCAGCCATGCTTGCTCCGAGTGCTAAAACACTCAGAATGCTTAAACAAGTTTTCACAGAAATTTCTCCATTTGTGGTCATGTCCCGAACTTAGCGTGCGAACGAGTTCACTTCGCAAGCGTGTCCCGAATAGAGGGTCGCTGTCAATAGTAAACAGCAGACAATTACGGAGAAACTTCAAATTACAGCTCACTAATTTGCTCAATCTCCCGCAACTAGCGGCCGACGCTTTCAAACAATTCTACATAACGAGTAACCATGTGGCGTTTGTCAAAATTGGCCAGTGCAAACTGTTGCCCAAAGCGTGCTCTTGCTTTGCGCTTTTCAGGATTGATCAGCAATTCTTTTAATGCCTCCGCCAAGGCTTCATCGCAGCGGTCAACTAATACGCCACCAACCTCGTTGCCAGAATACGCAATTGCATCCGCAGAGCCGCCCGCATCGGTCAGGACAACGCTTGTACCTGCCGCCTGGGCTTCTAACGCCGTTAATGGATGCCCTTCACGATCAGATGACAAAACAAAAACATCAAAGGCTTCCAGCACATCAGGAATATCGTGGCGTGTGCCTGTAAAAATTACGTAATCGGTTAACCCACGTTCAGAGGTATAGGATTCGACAGCCTGTCGCTCAGGTCCGTCACCCACGAATACCAACTTTAGGCTCAAATATTCAAGTGTTTTGTCATGCACCAAGCGATAAAGCGCATCGATCAGCCGCTGATGATTTTTAGCCGTTATCATGCGCCCGACTGTTCCCAGCAAAACAAGATTATCGGCGTTTGATTTTGCGGAATGTGTAGCTTCAACAGAGGATATAACTTCGCCGAGCCATTCTGTGCGTAGCGCAGCACCTGCCCCCTTGGCGTAAATCTCTGTATCAACTCCATTGTTAATCACATGTATAAGTGATTTTTTAACGCCAATCGTAGTTTCATAAAAGTCAGCAGTGTCCCCTGACACGGCTACCAGAGCTGCACTAAAGTACGACAGAACACGATCAATTTTTCGGTAGTATCCTGGCTTCCAGGTATCTCTGGAATGCTCAGTAGCCACAACCGGAATGGAACTTAACGCCAGTGCCGTGCGTGTCCACGTGTTGGCAACACACAAATGACTGTTAACACAAATCGGATCTAATTCAGTTAGGCATCGATTGAGTTTCCATAATAACGAAAAGTCCGCGCCCGGTTTTTTATTCAGCACGCGAAGACAAACGCGCTCATCCAGATCAGTCGCAAGCTCACCAGCATCCTTGAGGCAAACAAGATGAACTTGCCAATCCAGCGCGGCTAAATCGTTAGCGATAGTCACGAGCATTTTTTCAGCTCCTCCGACACTCAGCTCTTCAATGGTAAAAGCTATTTTTTTTAATGAGTCTATCTGTATTGTGCTCTGAGGCTGGCTCATCCAGATGGAATCACGGCTGTTGAAGCGACAGGTAATGCTATCGGTGTATAGGTGTCAAATAAGGCTAGTAACTCGTTAATATTCTTGCTCTGATTAAACAGGTCGGCTACACGCAATGCAGCGGCACCACTCAAACGACGTGCTTCTTCAGGCTGATTAGCCAGACTTGCAATAGCACTTGCAAAACCATCCACATCATCGACCTCAACAACGCGTCCTGTCTCCCCATCACTAACAAGCTCTGGAATAGCACTGACTCTCGTAGTTACAACGGGTATACGAAGCGCCATGGCTTCAGCAATAACATTTGGAATGCCATCTGGCGGTTGCCCAGGAATGAGCCGCGGTGCAAGACAGAACAAATCTGCTTTCATTAAACCATCCAGAACATCGGCAAACGGCAAGGCACCTGTAAACGTTACGTGATCGGTTAACCCTTCTTTACTCGCAAGTTCTTTAAGAAGTTGTTCATCGGGGCCTGAGCCAACTAATTGTAAGTGCAGTTTCTGCCCCTCTTTCACTAATTTTGCACAGGCTTTGATAACAACATCATGGCCTTTGGTAGGTACCAGTCTGCCAATGCTGATGAGTGACAAGAAATCTTCAGCTGAGCGCTGACGGAACTGACGCTCAGCAAAATGATTCATTACTCGTGGGTCAAGTCCGTGATAGTTCAAATGCACATCTTCTGGCGCATCAAGGCCAATTTGGGTTTTTAAATGGTTGCAGAAATATCCACTACAGACCACGGTAAAACTTGCGTTATCCAGTTTATGTCTTAAAAAACGGTTCGGCGAGAATATATCTTCACCATGAATTGCCGCTGACCAGCTATCACCGTGAATTTTCTGTAAGTACCAACAGGCGGTGGTAGGAATATTGGACCAATGTCCATGCCAGTGACGAACGCCACGATCCCAACCCGTGTAACCAAAATGTAACGCCGATGGGAGAATCGCAAGATTCTTGACAACTTCTTTCGGTCGGTCACGCCCCAGGTAGATAACTTTGGCGATAGCTGCTGCAACACGTATCGGATGGCGCACAATAGTTTTAATGAAAGCACTTAGTGTGCGGACATTAAACAGTGCCGAGTAATACGTTTTTTCCGTCGATAGACGAATAGCATCATCTACCGTTATAGGATCTCTTGGAAATTGCAGTGAATAAATATCAAAATCAACGCCACGCAGCTCTAAGGCGACTAATTCGCGTAAAATAAACGTTTCATGCAACTCTGGGAACATGGAAATAATAATTCCCAGCCGAGGGGGGGGGGTCGTCGCTTTACCATCCATAACGTATTTACTAAAGCCCGCGGGTTATATGTAAGAGACCTGCATGAACTATCGGCAAACACCGGCAGATCTGTCGATTCAATCACAACCATAAAACCCGTTAACTCACCGCAACTCATTGAAAATGTCGGACACGTTAAATCCAACTAAGCTGGACACTGGAAATCTCCGGTACTGGGTGCGTGAACGGCCCTAAACAGTTAATTCATACGCTCTACCAGGCACTCATCAGGGCTAAAACTGCGGCTCACGTCCCGTTTGACATGCCACAGCCTCTGACAACAAAACACTAAAGCGAAGTCGACTTAAGGCAGTTTGCCGTCGATAAGGACGGCAAACTTTATGCATGTGTGCAGGCGACCCTTTTGATCTAGCCGGTTTAGCAGCTTATTCTGCTCAGCTCCAGCGACTAAATGCAGTGGAGGAAATCACGGCTTTGGATTACTGCTTGGCGCGTTCAATACTTTCGAGGATTTGCTGCTTGGCATCGGCTGCATTCGACCATCCATCAATTTCGACCCACTTGCCTTTCTCGAGCTCTTTGTAGCGAGTGAAGAAGTGGGAAATTTGTGATTTCAACAGTTCTGGAAGATCTTCCACATCGTTAATATGATCATATATTGACGTAAGCTTTCTAATTGGCACTGCAATCAACTTGGCATCAGGGCCAGCCTCATCTTTCATGTTCAGTACGCCGACAGGTCGACAGGCAACGACGCTGCCATGCACCAGTGGATAAGGCGTGTATACCAGAACATCTATCGGGTCACCGTCCTCAGAAAGCGTGTGAGGTATGTAGCCGTAGTTACATGGGTAAAACATGGGCGAAGCCATGAATCTGTCTACCATCAGCGTGCCACTTTCTTTGTCGACTTCGTATTTGACAGGGTCGCTATTGGCAGGGATTTCAATAATGACGTTGACTTCTTCAGGCACATCGGTGCCTGGGCTCAGCGTATCGAAGCTCATGACTGGTCTCTAAAATGAAATAAAAGGAAACATGCTGCCGGCGAGCCAGCACTACGTCCACAAAAACGCGTGTGCAAATGATAGCACTAATGCTTAGGGCGTAATGGAACTCGATTTTGGCAGTCTAAGTCCGCCAAAATCCGAGTGGTGGCCGACTTAGTTTAGACCTGAGGCCAATGCTTCAGCTTGCACATCAGTTAGTATTTTTGCCAATGCACCTTGCTTGAAACCGCTACCACGAGAGTTGATAATATCGGGTAAATCGATGCCACTGTCCTTCATGCGCTTGCAAGCAGCTGCTACTGAACGACCACCACGTGCCGTTAAAGAACCTTTTAGTATCCTCACCGGGTCGCCTACTTCGCCAGTTTCATCCTGAGCAGTAGCATTAACAACCTCGTCGATAGTCGCCTGCCAACGGATACCATCTCCATTGCAGCCAATGATTTCATCGCCGGGTTCGATCGCAAGGTAATCCCGCGCCAAAGCCCGTGTTTCGCACGTAACTGGATTGGCAATTGCCAAACCACGGACCATGCCGTGTTCAACGGTTTCGATCTTCTGTGCAGTATTAAGATAAAGCAGATAAACGCTCACGAAGGCATTACCTTTGATCTTCCAAAACAATAGTCTAAAGCAATCCTAGCTCGGTGTCGAACCGTAGCCTTGTCCAATATGAAATGAGTCTAAACGAAGGGGTCGATTCTAATGCGAAATGAGTCTGAAGGGAGCTAAAGGGCTCCAAATTCCGTTCATGATCAGCCATGCAGACGATCATGAAGTTAGAGGAACTAAAGACAATTGAACAACTTGCGGAATTTCTCTACGGCACTCAAGCCGTTATTTTTGAGATGTCACTAGTCAAAAAGGAACGCTACGATTGGATAAGAAAAGACCCAATCCCGAGCATCTACCATTGGTGAACGGCGCAAACCGCGGCCCAATGGGAGTCCAGGCTATATTCGTATCGATACGGTGCACCAAGGGAATCTGGACAAGCAAAAAGGCGTCTATCACATAAATGCTGTCGATGAAGAGACACAATTTGAAGTGGTTGCAAGCGTTGAGAAAATCAGCGAAAAATTCCTGATACTGATGCTGGAACAGATGCTTGAAACGTTTCCGTTCAAAATCATGAGATTCCACTCGGACAATGGTAGTGAGTACATCAATCAAAATGTTGCAAAGCTGCTAAAAAACTGTTGATCGAGTTTACAAAATCACGCTCTAGACACACTAACGATAATGCGCTGGCTGAGAGCAAGAATGCATCAGTTGTGCGTAAAGTGCTCGGATACAAGCATATCCCAAAAAAATGGGCAACGTTAGTCAATCAGTTTAGCGAAGATTATTTAAACCCTCATATCAATTATCACCGGCCTTGTTTCTTTGCCAAGACGCTAACGGATAGCAAAGGCATACAACGCAAATCTTATCCCTATCAAATGATGATGACGCCTTATGATAATCTCAAGTCGTTGCCACAAAGTAAGAAATAATTAAAGCACGGCGTGACGTTTGAATCACTGGATGCTATTGCATTCTCACTGACAGACAATCAATCGGCTGACAGGCTACAAGAAGCTCGTCAGTCACTTTTTGAAACCATCAATGAGCGGAAACAGACCTAGATTGAAAGGCCCTCGTTCACACTCATTTCCAGATTGAAATATACTACCGTTCAATCATTAGTATTGCCAGCAATCGTAACTTATCGTTTCAGCCTTAACGGTTGCTCGCTTAGACGTCGAAAATAATCAGCCGCAGACTCAGTGGTTTCTCCTTGACGTATGGACGCCTCATACTCTGCAGAGCCCAGGCTTGTATTGTTTCCTATCTGTAACTCGAGTTGCTCCACCTGGCGCAAAATCTGACGATACTCGGCTTCGACTCTGGCGGCATTAGTTTGACCATCACCAGTACGAAGACGGTCACGACTATCTCTCAAATCGGCAAGATCTGATTCGGCAACACCGATGGCGTCGAGTCGTGGCACGAGGCTATCGATTGCTTCCACGGTTGCGTTTGCCTGCTCGCTTCCACCCTGACGCTCTGCATCTCTTTGCGTTCTGTCAAGTTGTCCCTGGCTAGTGGATTGACTCGATCCCTGACTACTCCCCGGCTGGCCTTGCTGGCCTTGCTGGCCTTGCTGGCCTTGCTGGCCTTGCTGGCCTTGCTGGCCTTGCTGGCCTTGCTGGCCTTGCTGGCCTTGCTGGCCTT
>JBLHWG010000072.1:0-17640 GCA_047629055.1 Halioglobus sp. | reverse complement strand
TGCGTTGAACCGTATCAAGGTTCTCACGATGCTCTATCAGGGTTCCGGGGGGTAGGTCATTTGTAGAATATATTTCAGGCTCATCGCTCACTATATAAATGGGTGAAACCCCTTCGGCAGACAACTGCCAACTAAGTTTCTCGGGTGTCAAATCGCCGTCTACCGCCTGCCCACCGGTCATCGCGACGGCATCATTGAATAGCAATTTATACGTTATGTTGACACCAGATGTCACTGACGCACGAATCGCTAGCAAGCCAGAGTGAAAATAGGTTCCGTCACCTAAATTGACAAACCGATGCTTTTCGTTGGTGTAGTGACTCAAGCTGGTCCAGGGAACGCCTTCTCCCCCCATTTGCGTGAATGTCTCCGTATCTCTATCCATCCACTGCACCATGTAATGGCAACCGATACCCGCCATTGCTTTAGAGCCCTCTGGCACCTTAGTGGAGGAATTATGCGGGCAGCCTGAACAGAACCAGGGCTGTCGCTCTATCGGTGCATTGTGTGAGGCTCTTTCGTCAGCACGTCGCTGTAAGTATTCAAGACGTGATTCGATCTTTCGCTTTAGAGACTCTTCTAAAGGAAGTTTGAGGATACGGGACGCGATAGCCCTCGCTACCCGTGACGTTGAAAGCGCTGCAGACAGCGGTAGAAACGATTCATCGTTTTCATCAAACTTTCCAACGATTCGCGGACGAACATCTGCTCGCCAATTGAACAACTGTTGCTTTATTTGATGTTCAATGATTTCTCGACGCTCTTCGATAATAAGTACTTCGTCCAAACCTTCAGAAAACGCTCGAATCCCCGAGGGTTCCAACGGCCATGGCATACGCACTTTATATAGGCGAAGACCAATCTGACTGGCCGCCGCTTCATCTATTTCAAGTTCGGCAAGCGCTTGACGAACATCTTCAAATGCCTTACCGGTTGCCACAATGCCAAAGCGGGCCTGTCTGGAGTCCAAAATAACTTGATCAATCTTGTTGGCTCTGGCAAAAGCGAGTGCTGCGTAGGCTTTGTGTTCCTGTAATCGATCATCTTGTACTAGCGGTGGATCTGGCCAGCGAAGATTCAACCCGCCTTCTGGCAATTCATAGTCAGTGGGCAATACAAAGGTTTTTTGTTCATCAGCGAAAGATACAACCGCGCTAGTTTCAACAGTGTCAGATATGACCTTGTAGCCCACCCATGCACCTGAATAGCGAGACATAGCAACACCAAACAAACCCAACTCTGTAAATTCGTGAATGGACGATGGATAAAGTACCGGCATAACCGCTGCGATAAAAGCATGATCAGATTGGTGCGGTAGCGTTGAGGATTTCGCAGTGTGGTCATCACCGGCCATGCACAGAACACCTCCATGAGCCGATGTCCCAGCCGCATTACCGTGTTTGAATACATCGCCACAACGATCGACCCCGGGACCTTTGCCGTACCAGTACCCCACAACACCGTCAACAGTAGCTTGCTCGGACAGGGGTACCTGCTGCGTACCCCAAATGGCCGTAGCAGCCATATCCTCATTAACGCCAGGCTGGAAACGCACGTCATGTGTATCCAGGTAGGGTTTTGCGAGCTGCAGCTGCTGATCGTACGAACCGAGTGGAGACCCACGATAGCCTGTAACGAAAGCGGCGGAATTGATACCCGCAGCGCGATCCCGGCGCATCTGAACCATCGGCAGACGAACCAATGCCTGTGTTCCAGTCATAAATGCACTACCCGTTAGAGCGGTGTATTTGTCATCCAGCTTGTGAGAAGTACCCATAGTTTCGACTGTACCAACAAAATGACCAGGGAGTAGTGTGCACCCATAATCCTAGGACAAGTTGCCGTAATTTGGCATTAAATTGAACTTACATAGGACGTGTTACCCTAATTAAGACCATTTATTAGTAATTTTATCCTACTTACATGCCAGACAGCATCGATCTCAAACTACTAAGAACACTGCAAGCAGAGCCCTTACTCAGTGTTGCAGACTTAGGCGAGCGTATCGGCTTAAGCCATACACCGTGCTGGCGTCGTTTAAAGCGACTAGAGAGTGACGGGTATATCAAGGAGCGAAACGTAGTGCTGGATGCTGACGCCCTGGGCCTGAACATCACCGTATTTTGTTCTATTCGGCTGAGCAAGCACGACAAAAGCACCATGGAAGCTTTCGAAAACGCAGCGCGTGCCCACCCAAACATTCTGCAATGCTACACCGTTTCGGGAGAACAGGACTATATGCTTCGAGTGGTGACTGGCTCAGTCAAAGACTATGAAATTCTGATGAAGAATGATTTATTGAGCCTGCCGTTTGTGGGGCAAATGAATTCTTCTTTCGCCATGAGCGAAATCAAAAATACATCTGTGCTGCCCATTTAGAGGTGTCAGGCTTGCTGATGATCAGGGATGAAAGCGCTCATAGGCTCCAGCCACTCAATACAGAGCGTGTTGAGAACATGACTGTGTTGTCTTCAGGTGTCAAAATCATTTATCCTGATTAGGTAAGTAGGCAGAAAAGTAAAAAAAACGACACTCACCCTGTCAAGAATTTTCCACACAATTAAGAAGGAAAAAACCTCAATATGGCAATACAAAAACCCCTTTCACAGCTGGATATACCACTCGCAGATGGCGGATTCTATAAAGGATTCAACAATATAGTAGCTCTGGCTTCCAAAATTGTTATTGCTTTAATCGTAATCTGGGCAGTCGTAAACCCTGAAGCTGCTGGTCGCATTCTTGGAAATCTCAAGAACTGGTCCTTTAACAACCTCAACTACTACTACACCTACGCTGTTGCGTTTTTCATTATTGTCTGTCTGGTTATTTCAATCCATCCGAAGTGGGGAAAGCGCAAACTGGGTACCGCTGATGGCGTTCCCGAATTTTCAAACTTCTCATGGTTCTCCATGATGTTTGGTGCAGGCATTGGTATCGGCATGCTGGGCTACGCCACAGGTGAACCCATGTGGCACATTGCGGACAACCCTGACATTAGAACCAGCGCTATTGCCATAAAAGCAGCTTTCGATTCAGCGAACATTACTTTGGCTGAAGGCGCCGATCTTTGGGCACAGTATAAGACGTTGGTATCTGACGGAACACTGCAACAATTACCAGGACTGGTAGAACCAAAATCTTTATCCGCTGTTGATTCGACCTATCGTTATTCTTTTCTGCACTGGGGCTTGGGTGCATGGGCGTGCTATGCATTAGTCGGCATATCCCTATCCTTTTTCGCGTATACACGTGGTCTGCCACTAACTATCCGTTCGACACTTACGCCGATATTTGGCAAAAGCTTAGAAGGATCGCTCGGGCACATTGTCGATATCACAGCAGTTGTAGCCACCATTTTGGGTATCGCTCAAACGATTGGACTTGGCCTGGCCTCTTTTTCTTCAGGCTTGTACAACATCACAGGCGCAAGCTGGCTTCTCACTGATGGTGAACCCTCTACCGGCAGTCTGCTAGTGGCATTGGCTGTCGTTATGGTTTGTTCAACCTTGTCGGCGTTGTCAGGTGTTGGGAAAGGCATCAAATGGCTAAGTAATATCAATATGGTTCTGTCCTTTGGACTGTTAGCGTTCTTCCTTGTTTTTGGTTCAACGATGTTTGCACTAACACTTCTGGGTAAAGGTATCTTCAGCTATGTAGTTCACCTTCCTGCATTAACGTTTACCGTGTTCCCAGCCGATGGCGCAGGTAGCCCAGGTGAATGGCAAGGTTGGTGGTCCATCTTTTACTGGGCATGGTGGATAGCATTCGCACCCTTTGTAGGAATATTCCTGGCGCGTATCTCGAAAAACCGCACTATTCGAGAATTCGTCTTAGGTGCCATCATCGCTCCTGCGCTGATGTGTTTCTTATGGTTTGCGTTGCTAGGTGGCACTGCAATCGATCTAGAACTTAGTGGTGTAGCCGAAGGACAGATTTTCGCTCAAAGTCTTACCGCTCAACTCTATGCCGTTATCAACGTCATGCTGTCACCTACGATGGCGACAGGCATGTCGGTTCTTATCGTTATTTTACTACTGACTTATTTAGTCACATCTGCAGATTCTGCCGTATTGGTAGTCAACACGATAAATGCTGGCGGAGATGCAAGCGCTGCTAGCAAGAGCCACATCATCATTTGGGGATTAATACTTACTGCTGTTATTGCCGCCCTACTATTAGCGGGAGGATTGAACGCAATTCAAGCCGCCATGATAGTAGGTGCAATACCGTTCTCATTCATGATGATTTTGATGGGAATTGCTCTTCTCAAAGCACTCATTCGAGATGATATGAGAGCTGATTAATTCAGCACACGTTGTATATTGCCAAAGGGATGTCCAATTAGGACATCCCTTTTGGTTTATGCGATAGATATAGGTACAAGAACGATTACTGGCGACTTCTTGGAACTATTTCGTAGCCAGCTTCCTCGGGTTCATCATCGCTCATTTCAGCTGGGAAACCATCCGCTAAAACTTGCACACCAGCGGCATCTTCCAGACGCCGGATAATGTTTGGAGACCACTCCCGCATGCCGTACCGCTCTGCCCCATCCTGCATGATGCTAATCAATAAAGGATTAATCTCGAGCGGTACACCTGCACGATCGGCAACCGATTGAAACAGGCCAATATCCTTTAACACCAGATCCATCGTGAAATTGATATCGCGAGAGCCGTTAAGAATGACCTGGCTTTCGGTCTCATGAACAAACGAATTGCCCGAAGACACTTTGATAGCTTCATAGGCTGTGGCCATATCCATACCGGCAGCTTTGCACGTGACAAGTGCTTCACTAATACTGAGTAGGTTCGCCGTTGCCAGATAATTTGTAACGACCTTCAAAACGGAAGCGCTGCCCAGCTCCCCCGTGTGAAGAATACGTCGGCCCATGGCCTTAAGCACCGGCAACAGTAGCTCGAAAACCGCTCGATCACAGCCCGCGAATATGGCGATGTTGCCCGTGGCCGCGCGATGACAACCACCAGAGACGGGACAATCGACAGCATGACCCCCTTTCGCCGTCACTAAAGCGCCAAGCCGAGTCACCTCTGCTTCGTCAGTGGTGCTCATTTCCGCCCATATTGTGCCGGGAGTCATGCCTTCCAAAACACCTTCATCGCCTTCCACAACACTGGCGCTGGCAGCAGGCGAAGGCAAACACGTAATGACGATGTCGCAATCTCTAGCCATAGTTGCGGCACTATCGCCGAAGCTTGCACCTTTGGCAATGAGCTCCTCTGCCGTAGAGCGATCCAGATCTCTGACAGTCACCTTAAAACCGTTTCGGACCAAACTGCCCGCGAGTTTGCCACCTACGTTGCCAAGGCCGATAAAACCGATATGCATGGGAGTGCTCTTTTCGTTTGATTAGTGCCGGACTTTATACAACGAATATGAGTTAGGCGACACTGTAACCAGACGCTATATTCCTTAATGACGCATAGGGAACAGGCCTACAAATAATGATTTAGCACTCAACAGGCTATTTTCCAAACCAATAGCGCCCATCTTAATTTGAGCCCCAATCACTACCGACCAGAAACACCGAGTCCGATGGGCAAGCGATGGACAAAACCAGCGGCAGCTCTACCGTCGTCATTAACAGAGAAATAGAAACCTGCTTGTTTGAGCCATTGCACCGCTTTCGGATACACATTAAGCCGGAAACGCTGGTCACCAGTATCGTTTATCAATACAGCCCAAATCAAGCTGCCCCTGCGGTCATAGAATAATCCCACAGTGGGTCTCAAGTCAGCCTGAATATTGCGCTGCCGGACGATTTTCTCCACAGCAGCTCCTATTTCCCAGGACAGAGTGTTGCCGGACGAGCGTTGGTGAGACAGCCTGAACAAGTTGTTCATGCCGGTGTAGATAAATAATTGTTTTTCCTGCCATCGAAATCGCGGTGGACGATAAACATCGGCCACTGCATCGGCATCTGTGGCGTTTTGTGCCTCCAGCCCCTCTTATAACACCTCGCTAACCATAGCGATCATGGCGGCAGTCAGACGTGGATATGGATAGTGGTGTACCCGAAACCATTCAACATCCCGGCGATAGGCTATCCCATTGCCCAACAGGTGCAGCGTGTAGTTGGGCAGTGCGGCAAAGCTGTCGCGACGGTGGTCTGAATCTATCGGAAATATCTCACGATTGATAAACCGACGGAATCCACCCTCGTTATCTATTGCACGGCGAGGGTGTCGCAGATGATCTAAGACACCCGATAGGTTTTCGTCGTAGCCATTTAGAGTGAAATTATCTCGCAGTTGCAGCGTATCCAGCGAGTAGCTGAAAAATCCGCTGACCGGATTGTAAAGTGCATCAGAGCCATACGTTTTTGTAAAGTAGAAGAGAGTTTGTTCCCCGTCGTCAGCCTGACTGCCGAGCGGCAGGAGTAGCAGAACCACCAGTGGGGCAAGCCAGGGATGCGACATTGATTGACTATTTGCCTCCTTTTGATACTAGTGCCCCGCCCTCCGACAAGCAGTGCTAGCGATGCATTAGCAGTGGACCACTGATAATCATACATCTTGCAATCGTGATGACAGCCTCTTCATATCAATCGGTGTGTTTATATCAGACACAAAAAAGCCGCACTTAAGCGGCTAGTTTTTGGTCAGACGACACTTGAAAAAAGTGTTGGTAGCGGGGGTAGGATTCGAACCTACGACCTTCGGGTTATGAGCCCGACGAGCTGCCAGACTGCTCCACCCCGCACCTGTGCTGACCAGCGGAATTATAACGGGGAAATACTTATTATTCAATAGCTAATAGATGAATTAAGTGAGAAAGATTGAATCAGCCATCACTTAGCTATTCTGCCACCTCAATATCTTGATGGATCACCATACCGTTGACCCAAACGAGTCTCGCATATACGCGTGAATACCTCGCTCTATGTGTAAATTTGGAACGCAAGACATAGTCAACGACAGTTGCTGGCATTTCAAACTGCCCATCGTCTTCTGCCCAACACGTAACAGCAAACCCTAGGAATTCATCCGAATCATCGTAAACCAGCAAGTTAATTTTAATATAGCCATTCTCCTGCCCGGCCACCCAGGAAAATTCAGAGTTTGGAGTCACTGCTTGACCTTTAATTGGTAGCAGCCGCACAGGAGTGTCAGGCGCAAAGATGGGATGGGCAGAGACGTTCGGGAATGTATCGCCGGGCACTGACAAAGTAGCGTCTGCAGGAATCCGGCCGGGTATTTCATTATCGACTTGATACACAAATTCGCCGGATTCTCTCCGCTGCCTATCGAAAGTAAACCAAGGCCCACTAGGGGAGTTAACAACTACACCTACCCCGCCGCTTGCCGACGAATGTAAACCGTCATTGAGATCAGATTCGTCGTGATCAAGATCTCTTAGCAAACAGCTTTCGATCGGTGGTTGATAAAACTCTATATGAGCAGACACAGGTATTCCCTCTTCATAGACCACCATATGGACGTATCCGTCCCCACTACCGGGTGTCTGTCGTTCCAGCCGAAACGCAGATGCACTTAGTAGGAATGGACTTACTAAGCTTTGAATAGCTTCTGCGTTGACCCCGGTAATAATTAAACCGGGTCGATCATCCTTTTCTATGTCGAGCGGATATTGTGATGCAGCTGAATTCGAATCTGCTTGGAGCGGCCTTGATACTGGACTTTCAGCTTGCAAAACGGGCACCTCCAGATCAGATGCAGAGGGCTCCGGAAAGTCAGGATCAGCTCGCTCTAGAGGTTCGGTATTGTTCGAGTTACCGCCACACGAGGAAGCTACAATAGCAACGCATGTAATAACCAAAAGCTCATGCAGTAAGAGGCGGATCGGTGTACTGTGAGTTTTACGTTTCATCAGGGCATCCTTGCTATGACAGAACCTAACTGTAACGTAAATTTTGACACTTTGAACCTACCAACACTTGGAGGTGAGAAAATCAGACTGAGATCACAAAACACTGGATTGAAATTGTATTTTGACTCACGTTTTTCTAATATATGGAGTGTTGTTGTGGCTTTTCTCTCGCTAGTAACACTCAAAGCGTTAACTGGTTCTCTAAACGTACATGTTTGCGCTAGCGAGCAAGCATTTCAAAATACTCGCCCCTACACTTACAACTCTCTCGACTAGACCTCTAGGCAACACGCCAAAACCTGAAGAATGCGATTGTACTTTTCCCAAAAAAAGCAGTTCCAAGACCCTGTAGGGGTCAATGCGGTAACAATACCCTTTAAGTCCAAATTTGTGGTGGTACTATCTTCCAAACATTTCCATTTGGAAAGCTGAAATGAAACTATTTTTGACTTCAGCCTATCAGGAACATTCGCGATTAGATCGCCTGCTGCAACTGCAAAAACAGGACGTTCACAGACATCATGTTTTGGCGCTAGATCCGACTGAAGCGGACGCTATCGTATTCGTGGAAAACACCCAATTTACGGATATTCTTTTTGAAAGATTGCTTAGCCACCCACTCGTCAAGGCATATCCTGAAAAGGTGTACATGTTCAACGAAATGGATCGAGCCTGGCCAATGTTGCCGGGGCTATATTGCAGCTTGTCGGCCAAGCTTGCCGCGTACTCAGAACACGTGGCCTTTCCGTATATTAATGTTTGCAACGATAAAATTCAGAACATTTATAGTCAGGCTGCTGAACCTCACTGGCTTTATTCGTTTGTAGGCTCTAGCAGCCACAGCGTCAGAAAGCCTGTGCTAAAGCTAAACGATAAAAGAGGGTTGATTGTAGATACATCGGACTTTTGCGTTTGGAATCATGCACAAACATCCAAATACGACTTTCAACAAACCTACATTGAATCGGTTATAGACAGTAAATTTATTCTTTGCCCAAGAGGCATTGGGCCTTCATCGCTGCGACTCTACGAAACCATGGAAGCGGGACGAGTTCCAGTCATTATTTCTGACGAATGGATGGCACCCAAACATGTAGATTGGGATTTTGCAGTTCGTATTCCCGAATGGGAAATAGCGGCTATCCCGAAAAGACTGCGGCAATTGGAAAATGAATGGGAAGATAGAAGCACTGCCGCCAGAGCTGCCTGGGAAAAATTCTATGCACCAGAGCAGATGTTCCACACGTTCGCAAAATCGGTAGAAAGTATCAATGGATCGGCAAATCTACCCATTCATTCACTGCGAATATCCAGTCACAAATGGCTGGTATTTCTTGAACAACAAGTTCGAAACCTTCTGAAACCACCAGCTGAAATATCCAATCATTCTCCTGCTGCTAATTTAAAGAACCTATCGAATAGCTCTAAATTCAGCAGGATGTTTTCCCGGAAAATTTAGAGCCGCCGCGACGACCTGACCGGCACTGCGAGCGTTACGCCGAAGTCCTTCGGCGAACCCTCTCACCAGGCGGCTTTATGCGAAAGCCGCAACACACGCTGCCATAATAAATCCAGGTGCAATGCCAAGTGCTACAACAGCTGCCCCATTTATAGCCAAGGCTGCAGTTACATCTGCAGCAGGGCGTACTTCAGTCGTGTCAATTGGGTCATCAAAGAACATTAGCTTGATGATACGCAGGTAATAAAACGCGCCAACGACTGACATGGTCACACCGATAATCGCTAGCCACAAGAAACCTGCCCCGATTACCGCTTGGAGTACAGAAAGTTTGGCGTAAAAACCAACAACCGGTGGAACACCTGCCAAGGAAATCATAGCGAGCATCATAACCGTAGCCAACAATGCGTTTCGCTTACCTAATCCTGCAAGATCAGACAGTTGATCAGCTTCATGCCCTTCTTTGGAGATAGCTAACAAAACACCGAACGCCGCGAGAGTTGTAAACGCATAGGTGATGGCATAGAACATCGCAGCGCTATAACCTTCATTGCTAGCACCGACGATTCCCATCAGTAGAAAGCCCACATGTGAAATCGTGCTGTAGGCCAACATACGCTTGATGTTGGTCTGAGCAATGGCGATAAGATTACCAACGATCATCGATAACGCCGCCATAATGGCCAGCATTTGCTGCCAATCTGCATTCAGAGTTTCCAAGCCACCCACTAACAAACGAATTAGCATGGCGAAGGCTGCAATTTTAGGAGCCGTTGAAATAAACATGGTGACGGAAGTTGGCGCACCTTCATAAACATCAGGCACCCACATATGAAACGGGACAGCACCCAGCTTGAACGCAATACCGACTATAAGGAAAGTAAGCCCGAATCGCGCACCTATGGTTCTGTTGTCTGTCATGACTTCGGAGTTGCCTGCAAGAATATCTGCAATGACGTTCAAATCCAAGGAGCCTGTAGCGCCATAAATCATTGACATGCCATACAGCAACATACCGGAGGCTAATGCGCCCAACACGAAATACTTCATCGCAGCTTCCGCAGCACGACCATTATCCCGGTGCAGCGCGACCAGGGCGTATTGAGACAGTGCCAGTAGTTCAAGGCCCAAGTATACGGTGAGCATATGCGTTGCAGACACCATGATCATCATTCCGGAGACTGCAAAAAGCCCCAGAACAAAGTACTCACTACGTGCAATTTTTCTGGCACCCACGTAATCGCGTGAATACAGAAAGATTCCAATGGCTATGACTAATATCCAGCTTTTGAGGCTAGCGCTCAACGCATCGACCGTGTAAGCCCCAGCGAAACCGGTTGTTACGTCATCCCCTATTTGGGACACAGACATTATCAGAGTGATAACGAGTGCAAGCTGCGACAGCCAATACACTGTGTTTGACTTGGCTTTCGTAAACAGGCCAACGACCAACACCGCGCAGGTGGCCGCCAGCAGAAAGATCTCGGGAGTCGCGATCTGCAGGTTGTCCATGGGGCGCTCAGTACTTAGGGGTTGAAATGTGTTGAACGAGATTCTCTACCGATGCGTGCATGACGCTACCGATAAGATTCGGCCAGAGACCCAACAGCAATACGAATATTGCAAGGATACCTAGCATCCAGAACTCGCGAGGATTGATGTCAGTAAGTGCTGCCACTTTTTCGTTGCCAATCGGGCCCATGATGACACGCTTGACCATCCAGAGCGTATAGGCTGCACCCAATATCAGCGTGCTTGCGGCCAGAAACGCTATCCAGAAGTTTGCCTTAAAACTTGCCAAGATAACCATGAATTCACCGACAAATCCGGATGTGCCTGGAAGACCTGCATTGGCCAGGGCAAAGAACACCATAAAGGCTGCAAAAATCGGCATGGTGTTTATCACACCCCCATAATCGGCAATTTCACGGCTGTGAATTCGATCGTACATAACTCCAACGCACAAGAACATGGCAGCTGAGATGAAACCGTGCGAAATCATTTGCATGATGGCGCCTTCTAGACCCAACGCAACGCCAGCATCATCGCCTTTGGCAATGAGACGGAATGCAATGAAAATACCCAACGTAACAAAGCCCATGTGCGAAATAGATGAATAAGCGATGAGTTTTTTCATGTCGCGCTGAGCCAGAGCGACAAATCCGATATAGACAATGGCTACCAGTGAAATAGCAATCATGAACGTATCCATGGCCGCACTAGCATCCGGAGTAACCGGCAGGCTAAATCGTAGGAATCCGTAGCCACCCATTTTCAACATGATCGCCGCTAATACTGCAGAGCCTGCAGTAGGGGCTTCAACGTGTGCATCAGGCAACCAGGTGTGTACAGGCCACATAGGAATTTTTACAGCAAAAGCGGCTAGAAATGCGAGGAATATCCAAAACTGCTGGTCTTTGTCCAAAGCCAGGTCGTGCATGCCCAGGATACTGAACGTACCACCTTGCTTATACATATAGATCAATGCGATCAGCATGAAAACAGAACCCAGGAACGTATACAAAAAGAACTTAATGGTTGCGTAGACACGGCGCGGCCCACCCCAGATACCAATGATCATAAACATTGGTATCAGCGTGGCTTCAAAGAAAATGTAAAACAGTATCGCATCTAGTGCTGAAAACACACCGATCATCAGACCCGTCATAATTGAGAATGCACCGAGATACATCGCCTGTCTGTCCTTAATCACTTCCCAGGCTGATATCACGACAATGACGTTGATCAATGTTGTGAGAATGATCAACGGCATGGAGATACCGTCGACGCCCAATTCATAATTGATGTTAAAGGCAGGCAGCCAGGCAACAGACTCGGTAAATTGCATCGCTGCCGTAGTGGCATCGAAACCAGAATATAAAGACAGGCTGACCAATAGGGTCAATATGGATGTCGCAGCAGCCAACTTGCGCGCGTGACCGTCACCCAGGGCAATGATCAGAAAACCAGCCAGTATGGGCAGCCAGATCGTCAGACTTAGTAGTGGGAAGCTCAATGTAGCAATCTCAATTGGGCGTGATAATCAGACGAATAGAAACCAAGAAAGCATGGCTAACAAGCCTAGTATCATGGCAAAAGCATAGTGGAACAACATACCGGTTTGTAGGTGCCGAGCAATGTTAGCGATAAATCCAACGCTATTGGCGGTGCCATTAACGAAAGCACCATCAATCACTTTCATATCGCCCTTCTCCCACAGCTGCTTTCCAAGGCTAACACTGCCTCTTGCAAAAACTGCTTGGTTGAAGTCATCGAAACCGTATTTGTTGTCCAGAATTTTACGCAAAAAGCCCAGCTTCGAATCCAGCATGGCAGGTATAGACGGTGCAACCATGTAGAAAACGTAGGCCGTTGCAAACCCAGCAGCGGCAATGTAGACAGCTGGGGTCTGGAATGCATGAACAACAAACTGCCAAGGACCGTGATAATTCTCACCTAACTTGCCCAATACATCGTGCACTGGAAGGACTGAAATCACACCTTTAAAATAGTCACCGAACACTACGGCGCTAACGGTCAATAAACCAATAATCACTGAAGGAATTGCCAGAAGTATCAGAGGCCAGGTAACCACTTTAGGCGACTCGTGAGCATGGTCCCAGGTTTCTTTGTCCATTCGTGGTTCGCCGTGAAACACTAAGAAGAACAAACGGAAAGAGTAGAAAGCTGTAACGAACACACCACCGAGCACGGCCCAAAATGCAATGGACGCACCTGGAATGGTTGAAGCATGAACCGCTTCGATAATGATGTCTTTAGAGAAGAAGCCAGAGAACGCTGGAAATCCTATAAGTGCCAGAGTACCAATCAGACAGGTCCAATAAGTAATCGGCATTTTCTTACGCAGCCCCCCCATTTTCCGTATATCTTGCTCGTGATGCATTGCCATAATGACCGAGCCAGCGGCCAGAAACAGCAACGCTTTAAAGAACGCGTGAGTCATTAGGTGAAACATGGCAGCTGAATATGCTGATACACCTAATGCTACCGTCATGTAGCCCAGCTGAGATAGCGTGGAATAGGCAATGACTCTCTTGATGTCATTTTGCACCATTCCGATGAGCCCCATGAAGAATGCGGTAAAGGACCCAATGATGAGGATGAAGCTTAACGCTGTTTCAGACAATTCAAACATTGGCGACATACGCGAGACCATGAAAATACCTGCTGTTACCATCGTTGCCGCGTGAATCAATGCAGAGATGGGTGTCGGGCCTTCCATGGAGTCAGGCAACCACACGTGCAACGGGGCCTGTGCAGACTTGCCCATAGCGCCAATAAACAGCAGGATACAAATAACGGTTAGCAGATCCCACTCAGCGGTGCCAAAGATGTTGATTGTTTGACCTACAAGACCTGGAGCTGCAGCGAACGCATCGGTGTAAGCCAGGCTGTTTGTATGCATCACGATAGCCGCGATGCCCAGAATGAAACCGAAGTCGCCAATTCGGTTGACTAGGAAGGCTTTCATGTTGGCAAAGATGGCGGTTTCTTTCTTGTAGTAGAAGCCGATTAATAAATACGACACCGTACCCACCGCTTCCCAGCCGAAGAACAGCTGCAAAAAATTGTTGGACATGACCAACATGAGCATTGAAAAGGTAAACAGCGAGATGTAGCAAAAGAAACGCTGATAACCGTCATCTTCTTGCATATACCCGATGGTGTAAATGTGCACCATGAGAGATACGAAGTTAACAACAAGCAGCATCATAACGGTCAGGTTATCGACAAGGAAACCAACCTCGAACTTGATGTTGCCGCTGATTAACCACGTATAGAGCGTTTCGTTAAAAGGCGCAGCGCCCCCCACAACCACATGGAAGAATGCGTAAATTGACAACAGTAATGAGAACGCCACACCGGCAATAGTTACCCGATGTGCATTGACCCGACCAATGCGACGACCATAAAGCCCAGTGACAATGGCTGCCAATAAGGGGGCTAGCGGGATGAGTGTATAAAGTAGCTTCACGTGGCTAGCCTTTCAGTGCGTCAAGGTCTGCAACGTTGATGGTGGACCGGTTACGGAACAACACCACAAGTATGGCAAGCCCGATGGCCGCCTCTGCCGCTGCAACGGTCAGTATAAAAAATACAAATATCTGCCCTGCACCGTCTCCAAGAAAGAAGGAGAAGGCTACGAAATTCATGTTCACTGATAACAGCATCAATTCGATGCACATCAGTAAAATAATCACGTTTTTACGGTTCAGGAATATCCCTACAACACTTAAGCAAAATAGCAAAGCGCCGAGCGTCAGGTAGTGAGACAGTGTAATCATGAATTCTTGTATCCGTCCCGATCAGTTACGCTTTTCAGAAGGCATTTGCACAACACGCAATCGATCCTGCTTGTTGGCTTCTATCTGCTTGGAAGGTTTTTGGTACTTGGTATTGGGTCGACGTCGCATGGTTAATGCTATAGCGGCAACAATAGCAACCAGTAGGATGATTGCTGCAATTTCAAACTGAAACAAATATTCGCTGTAGAGCAGCCTACCCAGTGTCTCGGTATTGCTCATGGCCTCTACAGTCGCACGTTCTGGTATTGGATACTGATCTGACTTGAAGTAGCGCTGCGTAATAAGAAATACCATCTCTACAAGCATGATCAGACCCACCAGAACACCCACTGGCAAATACTTTACGAAACCTTCACGCATGGGCTCCACGTTGATATCCAGCATCATGACTACGAACAGGAATAAAACCATAACAGCGCCAACGTACACCAGCACTAAGGTGACAGCGAGAAACTCGGCCTCAAGCAACAGCCAGATGCCAGCACACGTGAAAAATGTCAGCACGAGATACATCGCCGCATGCACCGGATTGCGGCAAGTGATCACGCGCGATGCAGCGAAAATCATGATAACCGAGAATAAATAGAAAACGAACAGTTCGAAAGTCACTGGATGTTCCTTGGTTTAACGTTCAAGCAAAAATCAATCAACGAAATGCTGCGTCAGCTGCACGATCTGCAGCGATTTCAGCTTCGTACTTGTCACCAATGGCAAGCAACTTGTCTTTGGTCATTATCTGTTCACCGCGATTCTCGAAATGATATTCAAAGATGCGCGTTTCAACGATGGAATCCACCGGGCAGGCTTCTTCACAAAAGCCGCAAAATATACATTTGAACAAATCGATGTCGTACCGAGTAGTACGACGACTGCCATCATCACGCTGCTCTGAATCGATAGTAATAGCCAGCGCAGGACACACAGCTTCACATAACTTACAGGCTATGCATCGCTCTTCCCCATTGGGATACCGACGCAAAGCGTGCAAACCGCGGAAACGATGCGATTGAGGTGTCTTCTCTTCAGGATACTGAATAGTGATATTGCCAGACACAAAATACTTTCCTGTCAGAGACATGCCCTTAAGCAACTCCCACAAGGTAAAAGTCTTTATGTATTTGCTGATTTGTCCTGTCATATGAGTCTTCCAGATCCTCGTTTAGTGATTACAGACCAGAACCGCGAACGGTACTGAACCAGGGATCAACTTCAAAATAAATAGCAAAACCGACTACCGCAATCCATACGATGGTAACGGGTATGAACACTTTCCAACCCAAGCGCATGATTTGGTCATAGCGATATCGTGGGAATGTTGCTCGCAGCCATAGAAAGATAAATAGCATGGCAGCAGTCTTAATGAGGAACCAGTGAATACCATCACCAAAACCGTCTATCGGTGACATCCACCCGCCTAAGAACAGAATTGCCGTCAACGCTGCAATCATGATCATGTTGGCGTACTCAGCCAGGAAGAATAACGCAAATCCCATTCCTGAATAATCTACGTGGAAGCCTGCGACGATTTCTGATTCGCCTTCTGCTACATCGAAAGGGGCTCGGTTTGTCTCGGCCACGCCAGAGATAAAATAAACAATAGCGAGCGGAAACAATGGGAACAAGTACCAATTAAAAAATCCACCGCTTTGAGCTCGAACGATGTCGCCCAAATTCAGACTACCGGACATCATGAGCACGCCGATAAGAGCAAAGCCCATGGCAATTTCGTAAGCAACTATTTGAGCTGCAGATCGCATGGCACCCAGAAACGCATACTTTGAGTTTGAAGCCCAACCCGCAATGATGACACCGTAGACACCGATGGAGGTCATCGCCAGCACGTAAAGCAAACCGGCATTTACATCCGATATTGCCCAACCGTCAGCAAATGGAATCACTGCCCAAGCGGCTACTGCAGGCGCCAGAGATAAAATGGGCGCAGTTAGAAAGAGAAATTTTGACGAGTGGGTTGGAATGATGACTTCTTTGAACATCAGTTTGAAAACATCTGCAAACGGTTGCCCTAAACCTTTAAAACCAACGCGGTTTGGACCAACACGAACTTGCATCGATCCGATGACCTTGCGCTCTGCCAATGTCAGATAAGCAACACACAGGATCAACGGTATCAGGACCGCAACAATCTTGAGTAAGGTGTATAGAGTGAGGATGAATGCATCCATTAGGCTTTACTCACCTCAATTTCGCCAAAGACTTCACCTAAAGCAGCTGTTTCGGGTATTCCTGTAGGAACCCAAACGCACCCCTGCGGTATGTCGTTGTCCAGTTTGCAAGGCAAAGGCACCGATGCGCCGTTTTGCTTAACGTTAATGACATCGCCCTCTTTCGCGGAAAGCGTATCTAGCGTGGCTTCAGCCATGCTAATGAAACCCTGCTTTCCATCTAATGACTTTTGCAGAGGTTGTGAACGCCTGACGATAGGGTCAGTAGCATAGATGGGAGTTTCGCCCGCTCGTAACAACGCTGAATTGCTCGGCGCATTATAGGCAGGGATGGATTCAAATTGAGTCAGATTAGTCAGCTGGATGTTGCCGCAGTGACCTTGCAATTCCTTGGTAACCGCTTCAGGGCTGTCGTAACCAAAGCCGTTCAATTCAAGTTCATCCGCTAATACTCGGAAAATTTTCCAGGCTGGTCGCGCATCACCCGGAGGAGCAACAACACCTTTGGAGCTTTGCCAGTGGCCAGTGGCGTTTACGTAGGTGCCAAACGACTCTGTAAACGTGGCTGAGGGTAAAACGACGTCGGCGTGGGCACGAAGGCTGTCACTCATATACGAACTGATGGCTACCACACTGCCCGCTGCAGCTAAAGCGTTTAATGCTTGCGCGGGGTTTGCAGCATCAAATTCAAGCTCACAACCGACCAGTAAATAAGCACTCAAAGATGCTTCGATCATCGATTTAGCATTCAAGCCTTCAGTGCTTGATTTCTTGCCACCTGCGACTCTATGAGGAACAGCACCTGCAAGCCAAGCTCCAG